>JAWWOL010000234.1:0-2548 GCA_033851695.1 Frankiales bacterium | reverse complement strand
AGCAGGGACACGATGCGCACGGTGTGCACGCTAGACGGGTGCAGCGCCTGCCTCCCCGGCGCCGGTGCCGTCCGACGCGCCTCCCCTCAGCCGCTGGGGCGGTAGCCGGAGTGGCGCACCGCAGGATCGTGATGTCCGATGCCCGCTAGTAACTGTCGGTGCCACCCCCCAGACTGGGACCCATGCTCGACCACGAGACCTGCTACCGCGCCGTCAGCAGCCGCGACGCCCGCTTCGACGGGTGGTTCGTCACGGCGGTGACGACCACCGGCATCTACTGCCGGCCGAGCTGCCCGGCGACCACGCCTAGGCGTCGCAACGTCACGTTCTTCCCGACGGCCGCGGCGGCCCAGCTGGGCGGGTTCCGGGCCTGCCGTCGCTGCCGCCCGGACGCCTCCCCCGGGTCCCCCGAGTGGAACGTCCGCTCCGACACCGTCGCCCGCGCGATGCGGCTGATCGGCGACGGCGCGGTCGACCGCGACGGCGTCGGCGGGCTGGCGGCGCGACTCGGCTACAGCGAGCGGCAGCTGCACCGGCTGCTCGTCGCCGAGGTAGGGGCCGGCGCGCAGGCCCTGGCCCGGGCGCAGCGCGCGCACACCGCCCGGGTGCTCGTCGAGACCACCGACCTGCGGCTGTCCGAGGTCGCGTTCGCGGCGGGGTTCGCGAGCATCCGGCAGTTCAACGACACCGTCCGCGCCGTCTTCGCCACCACACCACGCGACCTGCGGGAGAAGGCGGCCAGGCGCGGCGCGGCCGCCGTCCCCGGCACGATGGTCCTGCGGCTGGCGACCCGCAGACCGTTCGACGGCCCGTGGCTGCTCGACCTGCTCGCGTCAAAGTCCGTCCCAGGCGTCGAGTCGTACGACGGCAGCACGTTCCGCCGCGCACTGCTGCTCCCCCACGGCGAGGCCACCGTCGACCTGACGCCGGCCGACGACCACGTGCTCGCGACGCTCCGGATGGAGGACCCGCGCGACGTCGTGCCCGCGGTCGCCCGCTGCCGCCGGCTGCTCGACCTCGACGCCGACTCGGCGGCCGTCGACCAGACCCTCGGCGCCGAGCCCCTGCTCCAGGCCCTGGTCGGCAGCCGGCCCGGCATCCGGGTCCCCGGCGCGGTCGACGGCGCCGAGATGGCGGTCAAGGCCGTCATCGGCCAGCAGGTCTCGGTGGCCGGCGCGCGCACCGTGGCGGGGCGTCTCGTCACGGCGTACGGGAAGCCGCTCACCAGGCCGGACGGCGGGCTCACCCACCACTTCCCCACGGCCGACGCCCTCGCGGCGCTCGACCCCGAGACCCTGCCGATGCCGAAGGCCCGCGCGCGCACCCTCGTCGGCCTCGCCGCCGCCGTCGCAGGCGGCGACCTCGACCTCGACCCGGGCGCCGACCGCGACCGCGTGCAGGCCGCGCTGCTCGCGATGCCCGGCATCGGCCCCTGGACCGCCGACTACCTGCGGATGCGGGTGCTCGGCGACCCCGACAGCTTCCTCGCCAGCGACCTCGGCGTGCGCCGAGGTCTCGAACGGCTGGGCGTGCCCGGCGACCCCCGCTCCGCGGCCCGCCAGGCCGAGGCGTGGCGTCCCTGGCGGTCGTACGCCCTCATGCACCTCTGGGACGTCGCGATGCGACCGCCCACCGACCGGAAGGACCCGGCATGACCACCTACACGACGACCATCGACAGCCCCGTCGGCCCGCTCGTCCTCACCAGCGACGGCGAGGCCCTCACCCGGCTGCTCTTCGACGCGCCGGTGGACCCGAGCTGGTCCACCGACTCGTGCCCAGTGCTCGAGCGCGCCGTCGCCCAGCTGGCCGAGTACTTCGCGGGCGAGCGCACCACGTTCGACCTCCCGCTCGAGCCGGCCGGGACGCCGTTCCAGCAGACCACCTGGCTGGCCCTGCGCGAGATCCCCTACGCGCAGACCATCAACTACGGCCAGCTCGCGCTTCGCGTCGGCAACGCCCGCGCCTCCCGCGCGGTCGGCCTCGCCAACGGCCGCAACCCGATCTCGATCGTCGTGCCGTGCCACCGGGTGATCGGCGCGAACGGCTCGTTGACCGGCTACGGCGGCGGGCTCGACCGCAAGCGCCTGCTGCTCGACCTGGAACGCCGGGTGGCCGGCGCCGACGACCCGCAGCTCAGCCTGCTCTAGGCCGACAGCGCGCTGGGGAACCGCGTGACGAAGTCGAGGATGCACGCCCAGGCGGGCCGGACGGTGATCCGGACCATGGGCTGGCCGCGCAGGCCGGCGAGCCATGCCTCCCCTGCCTCCTCGCCCATGTACCGGTGGATGGACGCCTCGTACTCCGGGGACACGTCGTCGAGGCTGTCGGTCTCCGCGATGCCCCGCAGGAGCAGGGCCTTGAACGGGAACGACTGCTCGCTGTCGATCGTGATCGCCACCCGCGGGTCGGCAGCGAGGGCCTTGAGCTTCGGCGCCCGGACCGGGGTGCCCATCACCACCGCCTCGCCGGTCCAGTGGAATCCGATCGGCACCACCCGCGGGGTGCCGTCGGTCCAGGTGTAGGCCAGCCGCGCCATCTGTCGCGAA
>JAWWOL010000232.1:0-2665 GCA_033851695.1 Frankiales bacterium | reverse complement strand
CCGGTCGCGCCGACGAGGCCCGCGGCCCAGCAGGCGCTGAGGATTACGGCCGTCTGCCAATGGGTCGGCAGCAGCACGGCGACCCGCTGACCCGGCTCGGCGGACAGGCCGTCCTGCAGCAGGTTCGCCGTCTTGGACACCCAGTTGGCATAGGTGGCAACGGAAAGCTCGACTCGCTCGCCGGTCGCGTCGTCGTAGAACGTCACCAGCGGCCGGGCGCCGTCCCGGGCCAGCGAACGTGCGAGCAGTCCCGCAGGGGTCACGGTGCGCAGGTGGCGGAGTTGGCCGTCGGCGCCTTGGCCACGACGGCCGACACCGCGGCCGCCGTGCCCGACGTCGTCTTGGGAGCAGCCGTCGTGGTCGCCGGGGCCTTGCCGACGGTCACCTTGACCACCGAGGTGAAGTTGTTGCCGATCACCAGCTCGAGCGTCGAGGCCAGCGAGGTCTTGAGCTTGATCACCGAGCCGGGAACAGCGGCGGCGAGGGTGCGGGCCGAGTCGGCCCGGCCGGTGCCGTAGTAGACGATCGACGTGGGCGTCGAGGCCGCGTTGCCGGAGGTGATCGCCGTGAAGCCGCCGGCCTTGAGGCTTTGCGCCGTCTGGGCCGCGAGGTGGGCACGGCCCGACCCGTTGGACACCCGTACCCGGATCTTGGCCGGCGCGACGACCAGCGGGGCCGACGGTGTGGTCGGGGCAGCGGACCCCGAGGGCTTGGCGGCCTTGGGCTGGCCGGTGTTGTCCTTCATCGCCGCGAACACCGCCGGCAGCTTGGCGGTGTCGAGCTCGACGACGCTCTGGCCGCCCTCGTTGCCGTTGCTGGTGAGGATCGGCACCTGCAGGAACGTCACGTGCGCCGGGTCGATGCTGTGCAGGCGGGTGGCCAGGGTCTTCATCTGGGAGATCCCGAACCCGTTGTCCGTGGTCATCGACTTGGCAGCAGCCTGCGCGAACGAGTAGAGCTTGCTCGGGTTGGTCAGCGTGCCGGCTGACAGCACCTTGTGCAGCATCACCGACAGGAAGTACTGCTGGTCGGCGATCCGGCCGATGTCGCCGGTCGGCAGGCCCTTGCGGTCCCGCACGAAGGCCAGCGCCTGGTCGCCGTTGATGTGGTGGGTCGAGCCGGCGGTCAGGTTGTCACCGCTGTCGTGGTCGTGCCTGGTGGTCTTCACGCACACGTTCAGGCCGCCAAGAGCGTTGACCATGTTCTTGAAGCCGGTGAAGTCGACCTGCACGACGTGGTCGACCCGGATGCCGGAGAGCATCTCGAGGGTCGCCACCAGCAGCGGGGAACCGCCCTCGGAGAACGCGGCGTTGAGCTTGGCCTTGTGCTCGGGGTGGTGGCCGCCCTTGCTGTCCGTCCACTGGGGGATGGTCACCCAGGAGTCCCGTGGGAACGAGATGATCGACGCCTTCGCCGTGCCCGACGGCACGTGGACCAGCATCATCGTGTCGGAGCGCTGGCCCGAGGTGTAGTCCAGGCTGCCCTTGGTGGCGTTGTAGACGCCGTTGGCGCCGGCTCGCGTGTCGGACCCGACCAGCAGGAAGTTCTCAGCCTTGGCGTCGGGGGCCGGCCGTTGGATGCCGTTCTTGGCCAGCGCGTCGAAGGCGTTGATGTGGGCGATGTTGCCGAAGATGCTGTGGTAGACGACCCAGAAGCCGCCGGCCGCGAGCAGGACGCACACCGAGGCGACCGCAGCGACCCAGCCGGCGATCCGCTGGCCGCGGGAGCGCTTGGCCACCTTCGACGCAGGCGCTGACCACGGCGTCTTGCCGCGAGGCCCGCTGCGCGGGCCGCGCGGGTTGAGCTCGGGAGGCAGCTCGCCGAAGCCGGGCGGTGTGTCACTCACAGGCGGGAAATCCTCCAGGTAGCCGTGCTCGCATGCCTTATAGGAGACGCTGCAGGACCCGTACCGGTTGTCTGCTGGTGCCCGATTGCTGCCGATCTGACGCCTTGACCGGTCCGGCCAGCGTATCGGCGGTTGTCTGGCAATCCGGTGAAGCCACGCCATACGGCCGAGCCGGACTGGGCCATGGTCACCCGGCTGCTAGCCTGCCCGCATGGATTTGGTCGCATGAAGGCGCTCGTCCTGGCGGGTGGCGCCGGGACCCGGTTGCGGCCGATCACCCACACCTCGGCCAAGCAGCTGGTCCCCGTGGCCAACAAGCCGATCCTCTTCTACGGCCTCGAGGCGATCCGCGACGCCGGCATCACCGAGGTCGGGATCATCGTCGGCGACACGGCGGACGAGATCATGGCCGCCGTCGGCGACGGCAGCGCGCGGGGCATCCGGGCCACCTACATCCGCCAGGACGCCCCCCGGGGCCTCGCCCACGCCGTGCTCGTGGCGCACGACTTCCTCGGTGACGAGCCGTTCGTCATGTACCTCGGCGACAACCTGATCATCGGCGGCATCAGCGGCCTGGTGGACGAATTCGCCCGCGACCTGCCCGATGCCCAGGTGCTGCTCACGCAGGTCCCCGACCCGTCGCAGTTCGGCGTGGCCGAGCTGGGTCCTGACGGCCGGATCGCCCGCCTGGTCGAGAAGCCCGAGCACCCCAAGAGCGACCTGGCCCTGGTCGGCGTCTACATGTTCGGGCCCAAGATCCACGAGGCCGTACGCGGCATCGTGCCCAGCGCCCGCGGCGAGCTCGAGATCACCGACGCG
>JAWWOL010000215.1:0-11379 GCA_033851695.1 Frankiales bacterium | reverse complement strand
GAAGGTACCGTCGCGGCATGACCATCGCTGATCCCGTTCCCCAGCCGGACTTCTCGTTGACCGGACGCGTCGCCATGGTGACCGGTGCCAACCGGGGGATCGGCCGCGACCTGGCCCGCGCGATGGCCGCCGCCGGGGCAACCGTCGCGGTCGCAGCCCGCAGCCTCGACGATGCGACCGCGGTGGCCCACCAGATCCGCGACGCCGGCCATCAGGCGACGGCCGTCGCCATGGACCTGCGCAGCGTCGGCTCGATCGAGGATGCGGTCTCGGAGGTCGAGGCGGAGTACGGGCGGCTGGACATCCTGGTCAACAACGCCGGCATCGGGACCAACCACGACGCCCTCGACGTCACCGAGGACGAGTGGGACGAGCTGATGCAGGTCAACCTGCGCGGCCTGTTCTTCGCCTGCCAGGCCGCCGGAAAGCGGATGGTGCCTGCCGGCTACGGGCGCATCGTCAACCTCAGCTCGCAGGCCGGTCAGGTCGGCCTCGTGCGGCACGCCGCGTACTGCGCGAGCAAGGGCGGCGTCGACCAGCTGACCAGGGTCCTGGCGCTGGAGTGGGCTTCGTCGGGCGTGACCGTCAACGCCGTCGCGCCGACGTTCATCCGCACCCCCGGAACCGCTGAGCGGCTGGACGACCCGGAGTTCCTGGCCGGCGTGCTGGCCCGGATTCCGGCCGGAAAGGTCGGCACGACAAGGGATGTCGCCGGCGCCGTCATCTATCTCGCCTCCGCCGCGGCGGCCATGGTCAACGGCTCGGTGCTCACCGTGGACGGCGGCTGGACGGCGCAGTGACCTGGGACCCGGGCGCTCCCGGCGTACTGACCCTGCCGTCCGGCCGGTTGGTGCGTGGGAGGGGCCTCGGCCGGCCAGTCCCTGCCGGACTGCCGCCGGAGTTCGCGGTCTACCTGCTCGGCCAAGAGCCGGATCCGGTCGCGTGGCCGTCGAGGTGGGTCCGGTGGCCGGACTTCCGGCTGCCCAGGGACAGCGCGGACGCGCGGGAAGCGCTCCACGAGGCGTGGCGCAGGAGCGAGGCCGAGCGGGTCGAGGTCGCCTGCCGGGGAGGACGCGGCCGTACGGGGACTGCGTTGGCCTGCATTGCCGTGCTGGACGGGATTCCGGCCGCAGAGGCCGTTGCCTTCGTCCGCGCCGGCTATGACCCCAGGGCGGTCGAGACCCCGTGGCAGCGGGGCTACGTCGGCCGGTTCAGCTGAGCGCAGGCCGGTTACCGGGGCGCCGGCTCGACGTCGGCTGCCCGCGTCGGCCGAGGGGGTTGCCGGTCGGTGATCTCCGCGCCCCTCAGGGCGCCGGCTCCCGCGGCGACGAGAGCGGCCATGACCGCGACCAGTACGAACGAGCTACGCAGCGACGTGACGGCGGCGACGGCGCCGATGGACGCCGGTGCTGCCATCCCGGCCCCGTACGCGAGCGTCGCCACACCGGCGATCTCTTGCCCAGCATGGATTCCGGCGCGTCCGGCAGCGGCAAAGCAGAGGGGTACGACGACGGCGACGCCGAGACCGAGCAGGGCGAAGCCGAGGATGGCCACGATCGGCTCCTGAGCGACGATGACGAGCACAGTGCCTGCTGTTGCGGTGATCCCGCCGGCCCGGACGGTGCGGATGGGACCGAACCGGGCGATCACCCGGTCTCCGGCCAGCCGGCCGAGCGCCATGGTGAAGCCATAGCCGGTGTAGGCCAGCGCGGCGACCCAGGCCTCGGCGTGGGTGACCCGGCGCAGGAACACCGCGCACCAGTCCAACGCGGACTGCTCGCCGAAGACGGCGGCGAAGCCCACCAGGCCGATCAGCAGCACAGCCCGCCCCGGCAACGCGAACCGCGGCGGAGGCGCCTGGGCTTGCGCGGCGACGGCGTGCTCACCGTCCGGGGGCAGCTGGGTCCCGACCCAGAGCGCGCCCAGCAGCAGGAGGGCGGAGGCGATGAGCATGTGCAGCCAGGGCATGACGCCGGTGGCCGCCGCGAGCGCACCGAACCCGGAGCCGACGAGGGTGCCCACGCTCCACGCACCGTGCAGCCCGGACATGATCGGCCGGGCCAGCAGCCGCTCGACCTGGACGCCCTGGTCGTTCATCGCGACGTCAGCCATCCCCGAAGCGGCGCCGTACACCAGCAGGGTCACCCAGAGCAGGGGGGCGGTCGGCATCGCGTACGGGAGGGCCAGCGCCAGGCACCACAGCGGCAGGAGCAGCCGTACTGCGCTCCGGCCGCCCAGGCGGTGGATCAACCGCCCGGCGAACGGCATCGCGCCGACCGCTCCGACCGCTGGCATCAGCAACGCGAGACCGAGCCCGCCGGATCCGAGGTGCAAGTGGTCCTGCAGGGACGGCAGCCGCGTGGCGAAGCTGCCCATGACGGCACCGTGCAGTGCGAAGACGGCGACCAGCGCCGTACGGGGGCTCAGCCGCGAGGGCAGGGGTGAGGGCACGCGGTGCAGGGTTTCACATCCCGATGCGGGTCCCGTCGTCGCGGGGGCGTCCCACCGGGTAACGTCCACGCGTGCGCATCGCGAGATTCAGTTTCGAGGACGAGGTCGACTTCGGGGCCGTCGAGGGTGACGAGATCGCCCCCATCACCGGCCACCCGTTCGGCCCGTTCACCTTCACCGGCTACCGCTACCCGATCTCCGACGTCCGCCTGCTGGCGCCGGTGATCCCGAGCAAGGTCGTGGCCGTGGGCAAGAACTACGCCGAGCACGCCCGCGAGATGGGCGGGGAGGCGCCGGACAGCCCGGTCATCTTCCTCAAGCCGTCCACGGCGGTCATCGGCAGCGGGGACCCGATCCAGTACCCCGCGTCGTCCTCCCAGGTCGACTTCGAAGGTGAGCTGGCGATCGTGATCGGCCGGCTGTGCCGCGACGTGCCGGCCAGCCGGGCCGCCAGCGTCATCCTCGGCTACACCTGCGCCAACGACGTGACGGCGCGCGACCAGCAGCGTGCGGACGGGCAGTGGGCCAGGGGCAAGGGCTACGACTCGTTCTGCCCGCTCGGCCCGTGGATCACCACCAACGTCGACCCCTCGGACCTCGAGCTGGTCACCACGGTCAACGGTGAGGAGCGTCAGCGCGGCCGCACCTCCGACATGATCCACAGCGTCCCGGCGCTGGTCGAGTTCGTCAGCCACGTGATGACCCTGCTGCCCGGAGACGTGATCCTCACCGGCACCCCTGCGGGTGTCGGTCCGATGCAGGTCGGCGACAGCGTGACCGTCGAGATCGAGGGCATCGGCGCGCTGACCAACCACTTGACAGCCCGTGCCTGAGACCCCTGTACGGGTCAGGTTCTGCCCGTCGCCGACGGGGCTGCCGCACGTCGGCATGATCCGGACGGCGCTGTTCAACTGGGCCTACGCCCGGCACACGGGTGGCACGTTCGTGTTCCGGATCGAGGACACCGACCCGGCGCGCGACTCCGAGGAGAGCTACCACCTGCTCCTGGACGTGCTGCGCTGGCTGGGTCTCGACTGGGACGAAGGTCCCGACATCGGCGGGCCGCATGCGCCCTACCGGCAGAGCCAGCGGATGGGCGTCTACCTCGACGTGGCGGGGCGGCTGCGGACGGCCGGCCTGGCCTACCCCTGCTACTGCACCAACGACGAGATCGACGCCCGCAACAAGGCGGCCGGCCGGCCACCCGGCTACGACAACCACTGCCGCAGCCTGACCGGTGAGCAGCTCAGGGCCTTCGAGGGCCGCGAGGCCGTGCTGCGCCTGCGGATGCCGGACACCCCGCTGACCTGGGACGACCTGGTCCGCGGCGAGGTGACCTTCCAGCCCGAGCACGTGCCGGACTTCGCGATCCTGCGGGCCAACGGCAACCCGCTCTACACGCTGACCAACCCGGTCGACGACGCGCTGATGGAGATCACCCACGTCCTGCGTGGCGAGGACCTGCTCTCCTCGACGCCACGGCAGATCGCGCTGTATGGAGCCCTGGCGGCGATCGGCGTGGGCAACGGGACGACACCGCGCTTCGGGCACCTGCCCTACGTCATGGGCGAGGGCAACAAGAAGCTGTCCAAGCGCGACCCCGAGGCCAACGCGATGCTCTACCGCGAGCGGGGTTTCCTGCCCGAGGGCCTGGTCAACTACCTCGCGCTGCTGGGCTGGTCCTTCGGCGACGACATCGAGATCTTCTCGCTGGCCGAGATGGTCACGAGGTTCGACGTGGCCGACGTCAACGCCAGCCCGGCGCGGTTCGACCTGCGCAAGTGCGAGGCCATCAACGCCGCCTGGGTGCGCAGGCTCGATCCGGCCGACCTGGCCAAGCGGATCCTCGTCCAGCTCGCCGAGCACGGCGTGATCGGCCCTGAGCCGACCGACGAGGAGCGGGCCCTGGTCAACGCCGCGACCCCGCTCGTACAGGAGCGCATGGTCGTGCTCGGTGAGTCGGTCGGCATGCTCGGCTTCCTGTTCACCGACGTCGTCGAGGTCGACGAGGCCGCGGCTGCCAAGCAGCTCGGGCCGGACCAGCAGCCGACGCTCGCCGCAGCCGTCAAGGCGTTGCAGGACCTCGAGGACTGGACCGCGCCGGCGATCGAGGCGGTCCTGCGCCAGGCCCTCGTCGAGGGGCTCGGACTCAAGCCCAAGAACGCCTTCGGTCCCGTACGGGTGGCCGTCACCGGGCGTACGGTCTCCCCGCCGCTGTTCGAGTCTCTCGAGCTGCTCGGCCGCGACCGCACGCTGGCCCGGCTCGTCGCGGCGCAGTCCCGCTGAGGCCCACGGCCGCCCCCGCGAGTTTGGTCGGGGCTCCCGGCGCTTGCTAGCATTGCGGCGGCCCGCACGCGGGCATGCCTTTGGGGTATGGGGTAATTGGCAGCCCAACTGATTCTGGTTCAGTTAGTCTAGGTTCGAGTCCTGGTACCCCAGCGCGGCGGTCATGGTGCCTTCTGGCAGCATCGCCCGCCGGTAGAGATGGCCCCGTTGTCTAGCGGCCTAGGACTCCGCCCTCTCAAGGCGGCAGCGCCGGTTCGAATCCGGTCGGGGCTACATCGAGAAGCCGCAGGTCACCGGTGACCTGCGGCTCTTGCTTTTCCGGCCCGACGCTCAGCTGAGCAGGTGCAGGTTGCGTACGGGCTGGCGGTCGGTGCCGCGCGCCGGACGCGCCAACTCGGCCCTGGCCAGCACCGCAGCGCGGCAGCAGCTGTCGCAGGAGCAGCGTCCCGAGGCAGCCAGCAGCAGCCTGACCGGCACGTAGGCGACCGGTGCACCGGTCGCAGCCGGCCGGGTCGGCACCAGGGACAGGTGGCCCATGAGGCGTTCCCTCCCAGCGTGGCGGCTCGGAAATCCCCGACTCCTGTCACGATCCCCCAGACCGGGCGATCCCGCCATCCCTATGCGGGTTCCGACCACCGAGCACAGCGTTTGCCTCGGGACGTGAAGGCTAGACGGCCGACGCCGGCGCGAGTGCCCGCGAGAGCGCAGCCCCCGCGGCGACCACTGCCTGCGCATGCAGCTTGCCTGGGGTCCGGGTGAGCCGCTCGATCGGCCCGGACACCGAGATGGAGGCGACGACGCTGCCGTCCGGCGAGTGAACCGGGGCCGACACCGAGGCCACACCGGGCTCGCGCTCGGCGACGCTCTGTGCCCAGCCACGCTTGCGCACGCCGGCCAGCGCTGCTGGGGTGAAGGCGGCGTGCTCCAGCACGCCGGACACGACCTGGCGCGGTTCCCAGGCGAGCAGCACCTGGGCCGCCGAGCCGGCACCCATCGACAAGGTCGAGCCGACCGGGACCGTGTCCCGCAGGCCGCTGGCCCGCTCGGCGGCGGCGATGCACCGCCGCTGCGTACCCTCCCTGCGGTAGAGCTGGGCACTCTCACCGGTGATGTCGCGCAGCCGGGCCAGCACCACGGGCGCAGCCTGCAGCAGCAGGTCGCCCGGCGCGGCGAGGGCCAGCTCGCGCAGGCGCGGACCGAGCACGAACCGGCCCTGGCTGTCGCGGGTCACGAGCCGGTGGTGCTCCAGGGCGACGGCGAGCCGGTGAGCGGTCGGGCGGGACAGTCCGGTACGCGCCACGAGCCCGGCCAGGCTGGTCGGGCCGCCCTCGAGACAGGTGAGAACGAGTACTGCCTTGTCAAGTACGCCGACGCCGCTAGAGTTGTCCATATCGCAATATTGCCGTCTCAGCACCTGAGATGCAAGCAAGTACGTCGCAGGAAGGGAAGCGCCATGGGCCGCACATTGGCAGAGAAGGTCTGGGACGACCACGTCGTCCGCCGTACGGAGGGTGAGCCCGACCTCCTCTACATCGACCTCCACCTCATCCATGAGGTCACCAGCCCCCAGGCCTTCGACGGCCTGCGTCTCGCCGGTCGCCCGGTCCGCCGACCTGACCTGACCATCGCGACCGAGGACCACAACGTCCCTACGGTCGACATCGACCAGCCGATCGCCGACCCGGTGTCCCGCACCCAGGTCGACACCCTGCGCCGCAACTGCGCGGAATTCGGCGTACGACTGCACTCGATGGGCGACGCGGGACAGGGCATCGTCCACGTCATCGGCCCGCAGCTCGGCCTGACCCAGCCGGGTGTCACGGTCGTGTGCGGTGACTCCCACACCTCGACCCACGGTGCGTTCGGAGCTCTGGCCTTCGGCATCGGCACCAGCGAGGTCGAGCACGTGCTCGCCACGCAGACGCTGCCGCTGATCCGGCCCAGGACGATGGCCGTCACGGTCGAAGGTGCCCTGCCGCTCGGGGTGACGGCCAAGGATCTCGTGCTGGCCGTCATCGCCCGCATCGGCACCGGTGGCGGTCAGGGCTACATCATCGAGTACCGCGGGGAAGCCGTACGCCAGCTGTCGATGGAAGGCCGGATGACGGTCTGCAACATGTCCATCGAGGCCGGTGCCCGGGCCGGCATGATCGCGCCCGACGAGACCACGTTCGCCTATCTGCAGGGCCGTCCGCATGCCCCGGCCGGGCAGGACTGGGACGAGGCTCTGGCCTACTGGAAGACCCTGCAGACCGACCCGGATGCGGTGTTCGACAAGGAGGTCGTGATCGATGCGGCCGAGCTGGCCCCGTTCGTGACCTGGGGCACCAACCCCGGTCAGGGGGTTCCGCTGTCATCGACCGTGCCGTTCCCCACCGACTTCGCCGACGCCTCCGAGCGGGCCGCGGCCGAGCGGGCGCTCACCTACATGGACCTGACGGCCGGCACTCCCATGACCGACATCGCCGTCGACACGGTCTTCATCGGGTCGTGCACCAACGGCCGGATCGAGGACCTCCGCGTGGTCGCCGACGTGTGGCGCGACCGCAAGGTTGCCGACAACCTCAGGGTTCTCGTCGTTCCCGGCTCGGTGATGGTGCGGCTGCAGGCCGAGGCCGAGGGCCTGGACAAGGTCTTCACCGCCGCGGGTGCTGAGTGGCGCCAGGCCGGCTGCTCGATGTGCCTGGGCATGAACCCCGACACCCTCTCTCCCGGCGAGCGCAGTGCCTCGACCTCCAACCGCAACTTCGAGGGCCGGCAGGGCCCGGGAGGCCGCACCCATCTGGTCTCACCTGGTGTCGCGGCCGCGACCGCCGTCACCGGCAAGCTGACCGCTCCGTCCGACCTGAGCTGAGAGGAAGCGACCATGGATCCGTTCGTCACCCACACCGGTCGGGCCGTGCCACTGCGGCGGAGCAACGTCGACACCGACCAGATCATCCCGGCCTCGTACCTCAAACGAGTGACCCGCAGCGGCTTCGAGGACGGGCTGTTCGCCGCCTGGCGCAGCGATCCCGGCTTCGTGCTGAACCTGCCGCAGTACCAAGGCGGCACCGTGCTGCTGGCCGGCCCCGACTTCGGCACCGGCTCCAGCCGCGAACATGCGGTGTGGGCACTGCAGAACTACGGCTTCCGTACGGTCATCTCGCCGCGGTTCGCCGACATCTTCCGGGGCAACGCGCTCAAGGGTGGTCTGTTGCCGGTCCAGCTGGCGGAGGAGACGGTCGAGGCACTGATGGCTGCTGTCGAGGCAGATCCGGCGCTCGAGGTGACCGTCGACCTCGACCGGCGCGAGGTGCGCGCCGGCTCCGGGGAGTCCGGCCTCGTGGTGCCTTTCGAGATCGACGACTACACCCGGTGGCGGCTGATGGAGGGTCTCGACGACATCGGCCTGACCCTGCGCCATGCGGACGAAGTCGCCGCGTTCGAGGATCGCCGGCCTGGCTGGAAGCCGCGTACCCTCGTCGGATGAGCCCTACGAACGACTGGGACGCACACCGGTACGACACGCTTCCCCTGCCGCACCTCGCGTGGGGCGAGGGCGTCGTCCGGAGGCTCCCGCTGACCGGGGTGCGCCGCGTCCTCGACGTCTGCTGCGGTACGGGGCGCGATGCCCTGCTGTTGCTGGAGACCCACCCCGGTCTGACTGTGGTCGGCGTCGACGCCTCACTGGCGATGCTGGGTGCGTCGAGCGAACGACTGGCCGCCTACGACGACCGGGTCGAGCTGCTGAGGCTCGACCTGCGCGACGCCGAGCCGCTTGCCCGCCCCTGCGACGCAGCCATGTCGGTCGCCGGACTGCACTGGCTGCCCGACCATGACAGGGTCTTTGCCTGGCTGGCAGCGAGTCTGATGCCGGGGGCGAGGTTCTCCGGCGAGTGGGGCGGCGAGGGCAACATCGCTGCCGTCCGGGCCGCACTCGACGAGCTCGGGCTGTCTGACGACGTTGCCTGGAACTTCCCGCCGGCCGAGCTCACCGCTCAGCGGCTGGAGCACGCCGGTTTCACCGACATCACCGCGACTCTGCGGCCCGCGCCGGCGGTGTTCGCCCGGCCCGAGGAGCTGCTGGGCTACCTCGAGACCGTGGTCCTGGGCCGGCAGGTCGCGGACCGAACCCCCGAGGAGAGAGCCGATCTTGCCGCCCAGGTGGCGGCGCGGCTGCCCGGCGGAGTCGTCGACTACGTCCGGCTCGAGGTCACGGCGCGGCGCCGCTAGCCCCTGAAACCGCCTGCCGGTAGCCCGAATCGGCCGCCGAGAACCCTCCGCCGGCCGACAGTGAACCGTCCTGCACCCGTCCTGCAGCCGTCCTGCACCCGTCCTCGCCCCGTCCTCTCCGGGCCGAAATCCAGCCAAACGCCGGTCGAACCCCTGCCAAATCCGTTGTCTGACAGGCGTTTGGGGGCCCTTGAGAGCGCGAAACCCCGTCTGGGACGCGAAAAATGCCGCGACACAAGCAAAAAACATGTGGCGGTCATTGTTCTCGTGCCGTTTCACGCTTAGCGTGACGGATCATGTCGATGCATCGTGCCTCGACGCGGTTACCGGAGGATGGACAGTGAACAAGTCCGAGCTGATCGACGCCATCACCGAGCGTCTCGGTGACAAGAAGGCCGCCGGAGCAGCAGTCGAAGCGGTCGTCGACACCATCACCCGTGCCGTTGCCAAGGGCGAGAAGGTCGCCATCGCCGGCTTCGGCGTCTTCGAGAAGCAGGTCCGGAACGCACGGATGGCGCGCAACCCCGCCACTGGTGCACCGGTGAGGATCAAGAAGACCGCAGTGCCGAAGTTCCGCCCAGGTGCGGGATTCAAGGAGGTCGTGAGCGGCGCAAAGAAGCTTGCGCCGCCTGCGAAGACCGTCACCAAGGCAGCCGTCAAGGCCCCCGCGGCCAAGAAGGCTGCCGTCAAGGCTCCGGCCAAGGCACCCGCCGTCAAGACCGCCGCGGCAAAGAAGACGGTTGCCAAGGCCGCTCCGGCCAAGGCAACGCGGTCACTGGCGACGAAGTCCCCGGCCAAGCGGGTCGCCAAGGCTCCGGCCACCAGGGCGGCAGTCAAGGCTCCGGCCAAGGCGCCTGCGGCCAAGAAGGCAGCGGTCAAGGCTCCGGCCAGCAAGACCGCTGCTGCGAAGAAGCTTGCTTCCTCCGCCTCGTCGGCTCCGGCCAAGACGACGGCGGCCAAGAAGCTGGCCACCAAGGCCCCTGCGGCCAAGAAGGCAGCGGCCAAGAAGGCTCCTGCCAAGGCCCCTGCGGCCAAGAAGGCCGCGGTCAAGGCTCCCGCGGTCAAGAAGGCAGCGGTCAAGGCCCCTGCGCGCAGGACGGCTGCAAAGAAGGCCTGACCAGTCGCAGAAGCAGCACGGTCTCACGACGTCGCGAGCCGGTCACCTGTCCTCAGGTGGCCGGCTCGTCTCGTTGTTTCGCAAGGAAACTACTGCGGCGCGTCCGGCCAGGGCAGGGTAGCGATGGTCAGCGCAGTGATCCGGGTCGCGCCTTCGACCTCGGCCACCTTGATCCGCACCCGCTGGCCGAACCTCAGCAACCGCAGTCCTGAGGCCTCGAAGACGGTGTGGTCGAAGTCCAGCATCGAGCCGTCGTCCAGCAGCACGCTGCCGCCGCGCGTCGTTCCCGACCAGCTCGCCACCGTCGCCTGCACGTCGGTCACTGTAGCGGCCCGCCGATCTGATCGAGCACGGCACGGGTTCTCGGTCCGGCGCCGATGGCCGAGACAGCGGCGAGGTCGGTGATCGTGTCGACGTCGAGCCGTAGCCCCTCGGCGTCGGAGAGCACCAGCTCGGTGAAGCCGGCCTCCACGTGCAGCCGGCGCGAGTGCAGCCCGTACTCCGGGAGGAACGAGCCCCACTGGCGCGCAGCGACGAACGTCGTCCCCCGACCCGCAGCGTCGGGAACGAAGGCGGTGCCCGCGGCCGCCGCGGCGTCGAGGGCGCGGGTCAGCTGGTCGACGGTGACAGCGGCCACATCGGCTACCAGCGAGGCGATTCCGTAGCTGTGGTCCCGGGCCGCCACGAGCCCTGCGGCGTACCGCAGCGAGCCGTTGAGCCCCTGGCCGGCCGGGTCGACGACGACGGTGGCGCCCATGCGCTGCAGCGGTTCCAGGCCTTCGGCGGAGTCGGCGACGACGAGGACGAGTGCCACCCTCGGGCAGGCCAGCGCCACAGCCGCGACATCGGCCGCCATCGCCAGCACCAGCTCCGTGCGCAGATGTCCAGAAGCCAGTGTCAGCCGGGACTTTGCCGCACCCGGCGGCTTCAGCGGCAGGAGCATGGCCCACCGCACGTCCTGCGGCTGCAGCGATTCAGCGATCATCTCCGGGCCCATCCTGCCAGGTGTCGGGTCGGGGGCGTCGGCTGCCGCGCACCAGATACTGGGACGGGACCGCGACCCGGCCCGCTCCGCGGCCGGTCCCGGCATACGATCTCCTTTCTGGTCGGACCCGTGGACCTCGACACCTGCGGTGACGAAGGGAGCTCGATGAAGGCGCTCTACGGCGCGACAGCCCGCGTGTCGCCGTGACCCGGGCAGCTGTCCTCGGCGCCGGGTCCTGGGGTACGGCCTTCGCCGCGGTGCTCGCCGACGCGGGCCTCGACACCACGCTGTGGGCGCGCCGGCCTGAGCTGGCCGAGGCGATCAC
>JAWWOL010000208.1:0-15020 GCA_033851695.1 Frankiales bacterium | reverse complement strand
TCGATGCCCGTCGTGGCGGCCTCGCCGGTCAACCGCACCGGGACTCCGCCCTGGATCTGCGCCGGCACCCACTTCGCCCCGGTGACCGCGTGCCCGGCGACGGTGAGCACCAGCACTCCCGACCTGGTCACGGCCGTGCCGCCGTGGGCGTAGAAGACGAAGTTGCCCAGGCCGTAGTCGACGAAGGCGGCGCCGAGGCGACCGGCGCCGAGCTGCACGTGGGCGTGCGCACCGACCACGATGTCGGCGCCCGCGTCGACCACCTGCTGGGCGATCGTCCGCTGCCGGCTGGTCGGGCACGCGGCGAGCTCCTTGCCCCAGTGCAGGTAGACCACGACCGTGTCCGCGCTCGCCCTCGCCGTTCGTACGGCCTGCAGCAGCCGCGGCAGGTCGTACGCGCTGGCGAGCCCCGGCTTGTCCGGCCCTGCAGTCCAGGCCGCGGCCAGGTTGTTGTCCAGGACCTGCGTCGCACCGATGACGGCGACCCGCTGACCCTTGACGGTGACGTCGTACGGCGCGAAGGCCGCGTCCTCGTCGGCGCCGATGCCGACCACGGGGAACCGGGCCGCCTTGGCTGCGGCAAGCGTGTCCGCGAGCCCGAGGGGGCCGTAGTCCTCGCCGTGGTTGTTCGCCATCGTCACCACGTCGATCCCCGCCGCCTTGAGGGCGATGAAGGCGGACGGCGGCGCCCGGAACGCGTACTGCTTCGTCGTTGCGGTGCCACGGGTGGTGATCGCGGTCTCGAGGTTGACCATGGCCAGGTCGGCGGCGGCGAGCACGGGCGCGATCGGCCCGATCGCGGTGCCAGGATCGGCCGCGAGCCGCTGCGCGTCCACGCCCATGAAGTGCACGTCACCGCCGAAGGCCAGCGTGATCGGCGTGCCGCTCGGCTGGTGGGACGGCGTCGGTGGGGCTGTCGGCGCACTGCGGCTCAGGGGTGCGGGCCTCGTGGCAGCCGCCGCCGGGGACGCTGTGGGCCTGGCCGGGCTCGGGACACCGGCGGTCGTCACCGGCACGGTCGTTGCCACGGCGATCGCTGCTGGTGCATGGCTCGCCCCGCAACCTGCCCCGGCGAGGGCGGCTGCGACTGCTACGGCCAGCAACGCCGGGCGGCGACGGGAGCCGCTGGTCGAGGTCACGCTCTACCCTCGCACGCCAGGGCCGTGAACGAAGGGCACCCGCCGGGCCGCGCTGGACACGCCGCCGTCCCCCACCGGGGTGAGGACCCCTCCCCGGCGCTCTGCGTTGCCCGCTCCCCGCGGGCAACGCAGAGTCTGCGCGGACCGGGACACCGAGCGGTGTTCAGGTTGAACTCGCTCTGCGCTGCCCGCTCGGGGCGGGCAACGCAGAGCCGCTGGGAAGGAGAGACGGCCGCTGTCGAGCAGCGCCCACCATGCAGGCCGGTGCCACACCGCGAGCTAGCGCCTGACCGCGTCGTAGGGCTCGCCGCCGGGTCCGTCCGCTCCGCGTGCTGAGTCGACCGCGAGCCCACCGACGATCCGGTCGGTCCACGAGTCGACGTGCCAGCCCCCAACGGGATCGCCCTCGACCACGATCACGCCCGTGTTGCCCAGCGGGTTGTCCAGCACGTACTGCGCATCGACATTGTCGGCGCGGCCCGCGACCCACATCCGGATCACCGCGCCGTGGGAGACCAGTACGGCCGTCCCGGACGTCGCCGCCGCGGCCTCGGCCACCACGGCGTCATAGCGGGCGAAGGCCTCCGCGCCGCTCTCTCCGCCTGGCATCCGCAGCTCGAGATCGCCTGCGGGCCAGGCGAAGGCGGTGGCGAGGTAGAGCTGAATGGAGGCGTCGTCGTTGCGCATCTCCAGGTCGCCCGCGGACAGCTCGCGCAGCCCGTCGCGGACGTTGACCGGCAGCGCGCGTACCCGCCCGAGGGGCTCGGCCGTCATCAGCGCCCTGGTCATGGTGGAGGCGTAGATCACGTCCACCTCCTCGCCGGCCAGCGTGGCGGGCAGGGCCTCCGCCTGCGCGACGCCCAGCTCGGTCAGTGGCGGCCCGGGAACCGTCGTGTCGATCAACCGGTCGATGTTGCTCGGGCTCTGTCCGTGACGCACCAGGATCAGCCGCATGCGGCGCGTACCTCTCTGTCCTGCCCGGCGGGGTCGAGCGCCGCGGCAGTCGATTGTCTCAGCAGCCGCTGGGCTGCACCACAGCCTATGTGCCCCGTTCCCAGGGCCCTGTTACCCAATCGTGACTGGCGTCGCGCCAGCCCGTGACAACCCTCCCGGACCGGGCGTCGTTTGTGCAGGCAGAGACGGGTGCCCGCATCCCGTCAGTTCACCCTGCGTGGTCATCAGGCTCGTGGGCCCCTTCGTTGTGGAGGCGTCATGTCGGACTCCGGTCCCTCTTCCCCGCTCGTTCCCAGTACGTCGGTCAGCCGTCGCGCCGTGCTCACCGGACTCGTCGGTACGGCCGGCGCAGCGGCCATCGCCGGCTGCGGCACCTCGAGCAAGAGCGCCGCCGGGACCCCGAGTGCCGGTGCCACGAGCGCGGGTGCCACCACTGGTGGCGCCGCCAGCTCGACGGCGAGCGCTGCGGCCACATCCGGAGGGGCGGCCGCCCCGGCCGGCTCGATCACCTTCGGCTCCAACTACTCCGACGCCGCGCCCAAGGCGGCCTTCGCCAGCTTGACCGGGCTGGCGACGGCGGCCACCGGAGTGAAGATCAAGATCAACAGCACCGACCACAACACGTTCCAGCAGAACATTTCCGCCTACCTCAACGGAACACCGGATGACCTGTTCACCTGGTTCGCCGGCTACCGCATGCAGTACTTCGCCGCTCAGGGTCTCGCCGCCCCCATCGATGACGTCTGGGCAAAGATCGGCCCGACGTTCAACGAGGCAGCGAAGTCGCTGTCCAAGGGTCTTGACGGCAAGTACTACTTCGTGCCGCTGTACAACTACCCCTGGGTGGTCTTCTACAACAAGAGCGTCTTTGCCGCCAAGGGCTACACGGTCCCCACGACCTGGGCCGCATTCCTTGCGCTGGCCCAGAAGATGAAGACCGACGGGATCATCCCGATCGCCTTCGCCGACAAGGACGGCTGGCCCGCACTGGGCACGTTCGACATCATCAACCTGCGGGTGAACGGCTACGACTACCACATCAAGCTGATGAAGCACCAGGTGCCGTGGACCGACCCGGGCGTCAAGGCGGTCTTCGACAAGTGGGCCGAGATGCTGCCGTTCTGCCAGACCGGCGCGACCGGCCGGATCTGGGAGGACGCGGCCAAGGCGCTCGAGACCAAGCAGGCCGGGATGATGTTCCAGGGCTCGAACCAGGTCGCGGCGAACTACTCCGCGGCCAACCTGCCCGACCTCGACTTCTTCCCGTTCCCGGCCATCGACCCCAAGTGGGGCCAGGACTACATGGACGCGCCCACCGACGGGTTCATGCTGAGCAAGAAGGCCAAGAACCCCGACGCGGCCAAGAAGGTGCTCGAGTACATCGGCACCGGCGCTGCCGAGGCGGCGTTCCTCAAGACCGACAAGTGGGACGTCGGACTGGCGGAGGGCGCCGAGCCGTCCACGTACAACGCCATCCAGACCAAGGCGGTCAAGGCGATCGCGGACTGCAAGGCGGTCTCCCAGTTCATGGACCGCGACAGTGACCCGGCCATGGCCAACGCGATGATCGCCCTGATCCAGACCTGGCTCGGCAGCCCGACCGCCGCCGCGACCGCCACCCTCCAGAAGAGCGCTGAGGCTCAGGCGAAGACCATCTTCTCCAGCTGATGGCTGCAGCTTCCGACGTTCGCACGTCGCCGGCGACGACCCCCACCCGTCGCCGGCGACGTCTGCGTACCCTGACCCGGCGCGACAAGCTCGTGGCCTGCCTGATGCTCGGCATCCCGATCCTGATCGATCTGGTCTTCATCTGGGGACCGGCCCTGACCTCGATCGGCCTGTCGTTCTTCAGCTGGAACGGTGTCGGCGGCCTCCACCTGAAGAGCGCGATCCCGAACACGCCGGCGATCCTGAACAACGGCGACTACTTCGGCGTGCAGAACTACCACAACGCTGTTCACGTCGACCCGGCATTCTGGCCGGCCGTCCGGCACAACGTCATCTGGCTGCTGGTCTTCCTCTTCCTCGCCACCCCGCTCGGCATGTTGTTCGCGGTGATCCTGGACCGCAACATCCGGGGCTCGCGGGTCTACCAGAGCCTGCTCTTCCTGCCGGTCATGTTGTCCCTTGCCCTGATCGGGATCATCTGGGAGTTCGTCTACTCTCAGAACTACGGCCTGATCAACACCGTCATCGGCCGCAACAGCAACGCCAACGCGATCGACTGGCTCGGCAACCCCAAGCTCAACCTGTGGGCGGTGATGCTGGAGGCCTGCTGGCGGCAGGCCGGCTACGTGATGGTGCTCTACCTGGCTGGGCTCAAGGCGGTCGACCCGACGCTGCGCGAGGCGGCGCTCGTGGACGGATCCTCTGCGTGGCAGACGTTCTGGCGCGTGATCTTCCCGGTGA
This sequence comes from Frankiales bacterium, assembly GCA_033851695.1. Lineage (GTDB taxonomy): Bacteria > Actinomycetota > Actinomycetes > JAWWOL01 > JAWWOL01 > JAWWOL01. The sequence goes on along the minus strand of JAWWOL010000208.1, from coordinate 10,518 downwards.
TGAAGCCCATCAACATCGTCGTGCTGGTGGTGACCGTCATCGAGTCGCTGCGGGCGTTCGACCTGGTCTACATCACGAACAAGGGCATCAACGGTCTCGAGCTGCTGTCGGTGCTGGTGACCTCGAACATCGTCGGTGAGACGCAACGGATCGGCTTCGGCTCGGCCATCGGCGTCGTCCTGCTTGTCATCTCCCTGGTCCCGATCACGATCTTCCTGTTCCAGGCCTTCCGCAACGAGGAGGCGTCATGACCGTAGCGGTCCCTCGGACGTCCTGGCGCAAGCCGTCCCGCAGGGGATCAGTGGCAGCGCAGGTCTTCATGATCGTGATGACCGTGCTGTGGGTGGTCCCCATCCTCTTCGCGCTGTACGTCGCCATCAGGCCGTACGCGGAGACCCAGCAGTACGGCTACGTCGCGATGCCACACAGCCTGACGTTCAAGAACTTCACCGATGCCTGGACCCAGTCCGACATGGCCCGGTTCTTCTGGAACTCGGTCAAGATCACGGTGCCTGCGGTCGTCATCACGCTGTTCCTGGCCTCGATGGTGGCGTTCATCGTGTCCCGGATCTCGTTCAAGCTGAACGTGCCGCTGCTCATCCTGTTCACGGCCGGCAACCTGCTGCCCCAGCAGGTGCTGATCACGCCGCTCTACCGGCTCTTCCTGCTCGTGCACGTGCCGCACTTCCTCAGCAGCAGCGGCCTTCTCTACAACTCCACCTTCGGCCTGATCGTCGTCAACGTCTCCTTCCAGATCGGGTTCTGCATCTTCGTGCTGTCCAACTACATGAAGAGCATTCCGGGCGAGATGTACGAGGCGGCCGTGGTCGACGGGGCCTCGCTGTGGACCCGCTACTGGCGGCTGACCCTGCCGCTGTGCCGGCCTGCGCTGGCTGCGCTGGCCACGCTGCTGACCACGTGGATCTACAACGACTTCTTCTGGGCCATCACGCTGATCTCGGAGGGCAACAAGCGGCCGATCACCTCGGCCCTGGCCAACCTGCAGGGACAGTTCGTGTCCAACCAGAACCTCATCGCGGCTGCCGCACTGATGGCGGCCGTGCCCACCCTGGTCGTCTACGTCCTGCTGCAGAAGCAGTTCATCGCCGGCCTGTCCCTCGGCTCGTCCAAGGGCTGACGTCCGGGGCTGCGCTGGCCCTATTGTGGCTGCATGCAGCCCACCCTGTACGGCGTCGACGCGGGAGGCTCGCGGACGATCATCACCGTCGTCCGCCCCGACGCGGCGCCCGTACGGTGGGAGCGCGGGTCGTTCGCCATCGCCACCGCCGGCGCGGAGGAGGCTGCCCGCTGCCTCACCGACCTGCTGCTCGAGATCGCCGCTGCCGTCGGTGATGACCGGCCGGCCATCGGGTGCGTGGCATCGTCGGCGATGCCGGTCGGCGATGAGGCGCCGCCGCCGCGGCTGCTCATCGACGCGCTCCATGACAACGCCCCGCCCGGGTGGGTGGTGCTGGTCAACGACGTCATCCCGCTGCTGTGGTCGGCACACCTGCACGGGCTGGGGCTCGCGGTCAGCAGCGGCACCGGCAGCAGCGTGATCGGTCGCGGCGCCGACGAGCGGCTGCTCAAGGTCGGCGGCCACGAGTACATCATCTCGGACGAGGGCAGTGCCTACAGCCTCGCCCGTGAAGGCCTGCGCTGCGCCGCCAAGGCCGCCGACGGCCTCGGCGAGGCAACGGCCCTGCGGCACGCCGCCGAGGCCTACTTCGAGCGCCAGATGTCCGCGGTCGGGAGGTGGCTGGCCGAGATGCCGCGGGCGCGCCGGACGGTGGCCGGCTTCGCTCCTCAGGTGACCGGGGCTGCCGAGGCGGGTGACCTGGTCGCTCAGCGGATCGTCGCGACCGAGGCCGACCGGCTGGTCGACGCCGTCCAGTTCGCCGCCGGGCAGCTCGGACTGCCGCCGATGTCTCCGATCGGCCTGGCCGGTGGGGTTTTCTGGGGCAGCGCGCTGTTCCGCGAGCGGGTGCAGAACACGCTGCACCGGCGCGGGCTGACCGACGCCACCCGGCGCAACGTGCTGCTTCTCGAGGGGCAGCAGTCATCGCTCGGCTTCGCCCGGATCGTGGCCGGTCTGGTGGCCGAGGACGTCAAGCCGGACCCGCCGAGCGGCCTGTTGCTGAGGATCCGGGCATAGCAGCCGGGCGGGAGCCTCAGCCCATCTCGGCGAGCCAGGGCGGGTCGGCCCCTGGCCGGCTGCAGGTGATTGCCGCGGCCCGCAGGCCGTAGCCGATGGCGGCGGTCAGGGTCTCCTGGCCGAGGCTGTCGAGGCGCCCGCCCAGCGCCCCTGCACCGTCCAGTGACGCCAGCAGCCCCGCCGTGAACGTGTCACCGGCCGCCACGGTGTCCACCACGACGGTCGGCGGCGCCGGCAGGCGTACGGCGCCGTTGCGGGTCACGGCGAGCGCCCCGCCGGCGCCGAGGGTCACGATGACCACCGCCGGACCGAGGCCCTGCCACCGCTTGGCGGCGACCTCGGGCTCGACGTCGGGGTAGAGCAGGGCGACGTCGTCGCTGCTCGCCTTGACCACGTCGGCCAGGCCGCACCACCGGTCGACCGAGGACCTGACGTCGTCGAGGTCGTCGTCGACCGACGGCCTGACGTTGGGGTCGATGCTGATGGTGCTCGACGAGCGGGACCTGGCCAGGAACGCCTCGAGCACGGGTCCGCCCGGCGGCAGGGCGAGGGCCAGCGAGCCGGCGTGCACCGCGCGTACGGCGGGCGGCAGGACCGGTGGGAGCTCGGCGTCGGTCCACTGCCAGTCGGCGGTGCCGTGGATGTCGAACCGGTAGGAAGCGGCGCCGGTCTCGTCCAGCTCGACGATCGCGAGGCTGCTCGGCTGCTCGGCGTCGACGGCGAGGCTGAGGTCGACGCCGTTGCCGAGCAGGTGCGAGCGCAGCCGCCGGCCGAAGGCATCGCCGGAAAGCCTTGCCAGCAAGGCAGTCTCGACCTGGAGCCGGGCGAGTGCTACGGCGGCGTTCGCCGGACTGCCGCCTGGGATCGCGGTCCACCGCTCACCGTTGCCGTCATCCGGTACGAGGTCGATCAGCGCCTCGCCGCACACCACGATCACGTCGTCTCCACCAGGGCTCGGGCCAGGACCGTGTCGGTGATCAAGCTCTTGGCATAGCCACCCACGACGACCGATCGTACGGCGGCCACCTTGTCGACTCCGCCGGCGACCGCAATGACGTCCTCGATCGCGTGCAGCTGCTTGCCGGTGATAGAGATGCACCTCTCCGAGAACTCCGGCGCGACGATGTTCCCTTGCGCGTCAAGCAGAGTAGCGCAGACTTCGGCTGCCACGCCCTGCTTGAGCAGCACCTTGCGCTCCTCCTCGGTGAGCGAGTCGTAGAGCTGGGACGACGGGGGGTCCCAGGAGCCGACGGCGACCACCGCCTTGGTCACGTGGCTGAACTGCCGGTAGGTCTCGGCGACCTCCGGCTGCTTGCGCAGGGTCGCGGCGGTGGCGGCGTCGGGCAGCACCTGGGGGGTGTACATCGGGTAGGCCGGCCCCCCGTTGCGCCCGGAGATCTGCCGTACGAGCTCGACGCTGTTCTCGTCACGGTTGACGCCGAGCAGTGCCCCGGTGAGCTGGACGATCGGGCAGCGCGCCAGCGCGTCCATGGTCTGCGCCATGATCGTCAGGGTGCGCCCGTAGCCGATGCCGACCACGTCGCCCTCGGTCACGATCTCGGACAGCAGTGCCGTCGCGGTGTGCGCGAGGGCACTGCGCAGCTCGATCTCGTTGCCGCCTTCGACCGCCACGACGATGACGTGCCGAAGCCCGAACTGCTTGCGGACCCGCTCGGAGAGGGCGTCGTCGATGCCGGCCGGAGGACGGATCTCGATCCGTACGAGCCCTGCGTCCTTGGCCTGGTCCAGGATCCGCGCCACCTTGAAGCGGCTGATGCCGAACTCCTCGGCGATCTCGCTCTTGGAGCGCCCGTCGAGGTAGTAGGAGCGCGCCACCGCGGCCGCCCTGACCAGCTCGGTCGGGCGGAGGATGCGCTGCACTTCCAGTGACGACACAGAACCTCCTGGCGCTCAGGTTGGGCGGGCCTGCCGGGGATGTCACAGAACGACAACGACGTGTCCTGGGACTTGACGAGCATGCCGCATCAAGACCAATCTTGGCGTGTGCTCGACAGAGCATACACCCGCTCATATGAGCGCATCGATAACCGGAGCAGTCCTGAGACTCCGCCGGCAGGTGTCGCTGAGACCCACGGTTCGTGACGCCCACGGCCGTGAGATCCAAGGAGGAAACAGTGCAGGTCCCTGGAAGCAGACGCCGAGCGATCGTCCCGTTGCTGGCGGCCTTGTCGGCCGGTTCGATGCTGCTGACGGCGTGCGGCTCGAGCAGCAGCAATGGCGCCACCAAGGCCACGAGCGGGTCGTCGGCGACCAGTGGTGCTGCCGCGGCGAGCGGCGGCGGGAGCGGCGGCGGCAGCGGCACCGTCACCGTCGCGGTGGTGGACAACCCGCAGATGGTCGACATCGAGAAGCTGACGCCGGCGGGATTCACCGCGTCGCACCCGAACATCAAGGTCAAGTTCGTCACCTTGGACGAGAACACCTTGCGCGACCAGGTGACCAAGGACGTCGCAGCGGGTGGTGGGCAGTTCGATGTGGTGATGATCGGCCCGAACGACGTCCCGACCTGGTCGAAGAACAAGTGGATCGACGACGTGACCTCGAACGCCAACGCTGACTCCACGTACGACGTTGCAGACATCATCAAGCCGATCCATGACGCGCTGTCGTCCAACGGCAAGCTGTACGCGGTGCCGTTCTACGGCGAGTCCTCGTTCCTGATGTACCGCAAGGACCTGCTGCAGGCGGCCGGGCAGACCATGCCGGCGAACCCGACGTGGGACCAGGTGGCGGCGATCGCGAAGGCGGTCAAGGCGAAGAACCCCGGCATGGCCGGGATCTGCCTGCGCGGCAAGACCGGCTGGGGGGAGAACCTGGCGCCCTTGGACACGGTGGTGAACACTTTCGGTGGCCAGTGGTTCGACAGCAAGTGGAACGCCCAGCTGACCTCGCCGGCGTTCACCGACGCGGTCAACTTCTACGTCAATCTGATCAAGGACGCCGGTGAGCCGGGGGCGGCGAACTACAGCTTCAACGAGTGCACGAACAGCATGGAGCAGTCCAAGTCGGCGATGTGGTACGACGCAACGGTCGGTGCCTCGACCCTCGACGACCCGAAGACCAGCGCGATCGCCGGCAAGCTCGGCTTCGCGCCGGCCCCGGTGAAGCTGACCAAGGCCTCGGGCTGGTTGTGGACCTGGGCGCTCGCCCTGGAGTCGGCGTCGAAGAACAAGACGGCGGCGTGGACGTTCATGGACTGGGCGACCTCGAAGACCTACATCAACTACGCCGGCTCGAAGCTCGGCTGGGCGAGGGTCCCGCCCGGCAGCCGCACCTCCACCTACGCCAACCCGCAGTACCAGAAGGCGGCGGCCGACTTCGCCGCCCAGACCCTGAAGTCGATCTCCTCGGTGGACCCGAACCGCCCCGGGGTCCAGCCGCAGAACTGGAACGGCATCCAGTACGTCGGCATCCCGGAGTTCGCCGACCTGGGCACCAAGGTCTCCTCGGAGATCACCGCCGCGATCGCCGGACAGGAGTCGGTGGCTGATGCCCTGAAGAAGTCGCAGGGCTACGCACAAGCGGTGGGCGACAGCTACAAGTAGTCCCCGCAACCACCTCCGTGGGGAGACCGCCGGACGGCTGGTCTCCCCACGGACCACCGCAGGAGAAGGGAATCCTCACGTGGCAACCATGACTGCTCCGGTGGTGACGGTGCGGGAGCGCAACGCCCGTACGGAGCGCAGAGATGGCCTGGTCCGCAGGCTGCCGTTGCTGCCGGCTCTGGTCTTCATGGTGGTGCTGACCCAGATCCCGTTCCTGTTGACCGTCTGGTACAGCCTGCAGTCCTGGAACCTGCTGCACCCGGACCGCAAGCACTTCGCCGGCGTCAACAACTACCGGCTCATCTTCAGCGACACGATCTTCCGCACGGCGGTGCTGAACACCATCGAGTTCACCGTGCTGCCGGTGATTCTGTCGGTTCTGCTCGGCCTCGGGATCGCGGTCCTGCTCGACCGGCACGTGTTCGGCCGCGGGTTCCTGCGCACCCTGATCATCAGCCCGTTCCTGGTCATGCCGGCTGCGGCGGCGCTGGTGTGGAAGTTCACCATCCTGGACACGTCGTTCGGCGTGCTGAACTGGTTCCTCCAGCCGTTCGGCACCGGCCACGTCGACTGGATCAGCAGCCATCCGCAGCTGACCATCATCACGGTGCTGACCTGGCAGTGGACCCCGTTCATGGTGCTGATCCTGCTGTCCGGGCTGCAGTCCCAGGGCGCCGACCTGCTCGAGGCAGCACGGGTGGACGGGGCGAGCAGCTGGCGGATCTTCCGCTCACTGACCCTGCCGCACCTGCGGCAGTACCTCGAGCTCGGGATCCTGCTCGGCTCGATCTACATCGTCCAGGCCTTCGACGCGATCTTCATGATCACCTCCGGCGGGCCGGGCCAGAAGACGACGAACCTGCCCTACTACATCTACGAAACGGCGTTCCGCGGCTTCAGCATCGGCCTCGCCTCGGCGATGGGCGTGGTGGTCGTGGTCGCCACCATCGTGATCTCGACCCTCGCGCTGCGCGTTGTCTCCAGCCTGTTCAGTGATGAAGGGATGGCAGGTCGATGAAATCCCGAACCCTGACTCTGGCAGAGCGGCAGACCAACCCGCTGACCCGGATGCTGCTCGGCGTGCTCACCTGGGTGATCGTGCTGGTGTTCTTCTTCCCGGTCGCCTGGATGGCGCTGACCGGCCTCAAGCACGAGCAGGACGCCGCGGTCTCCACCCCCAAGTTCATCTTCAAGCCGACCCTGGACGAGTTCCGGTCGGTTTGGAACGGACAGGGCTCGTCCTCGATGAGCACCTACCTCACGCACTCGGTGATCGTCACCTTCGTGTCGACCGCCCTGGTGCTCCTGCTCGCCCTGCCCGCTGCCTACGCACTGTCGCTGCGCCCCGTACGCAAGTGGCGCGACGTGCTGTTCTTCATGATCTCGACCAAGATGCTGCCGATCGTCGGCGCGATCATCCCGCTCTACGTCCTGGCCAGGGACCTGCACCTGCTCAACTCCAAGCTGGTGCTGATCCTGCTCTATACCTCGATGAACATGCCGATCGCTGTCTGGATGATGCGCTCGTTCCTGCTCGAGGTGCCGGTCGAGGTGATCGAGGCGTCCCGGGTCGACGGCGCCGGGGTGATCCGCCAGCTCAGATCGGTCGTCATGCCGATGGTCAGTCCCGGACTGGCTGCTACGGCGCTGATCTGCTTCATCTTCGCCTGGAACGAGTTCTTCCTCGCCGTCAACCTGACCTCGACGAACTCGACCGTCCCCGTCTACCTGGTCAGCTTCGTCGCTCCGGAGGGCCAGTTCTGGGCCCACCTGTCCGCCGCGGCAACGGTCGCCTGCCTGCCGGTGCTCATCGCCGGCTGGGCCGCCCAGGACAAGCTCGTCCGCGGCCTGTCGATGGGCGCTCTCAAGTAGGGCTCGGCGCACCGCACACCAGGGACGAGCCTTGAACCATGGGCGAGTGGCTTGCTGCCCGCCCGATAAACGTAACGGAGATCTCATGTCCATCAGCGGAGTTCCGCTTTCGCCCGCCGCGCTGGGCGCCCTTGATCCGGCCGTGCAGGTGCCGCAGTACGACCGGTCCGCAATCACCGTCGGCATCGTGCATTTCGGTGTCGGCGGATTCCACCGGGCACACCAGGCCATGTACGTCGACCGGCTGATGAACCAGGGCCAGGCGCTGGACTGGGCGATCTGCGGGGTGGGGGTGATGCCCCCGGACATGGCGATGAGAGACGCCCTCGATGCGCAGGACGGTCTCTACACGCTGGTGCTCAAGCACGCTGACGGCAGGCTGGAGCCGCGGGTGATCGGCTCGATCGCCCGTTATCTGTACGCGCCCGACGACCCGGAGGCGGTGCTGAATGTCCTTGCGGACGAGCACATCCGGATCGTCTCGCTGACAGTGACCGAGGGCGGTTACAACGTCGACCCGGTGACCGGTCAGTTCGACAGCAGCAATCCCAGTGTCGTGCAGGACGCCACGGGCGACAGGCCGCCGGCCACGGTCTTCGGCCTGGTCGTCGAGGGACTGCGGCGTCGCAAGACGCAGGGGGTGGCGCCTTTCACGGTGATGTCCTGCGACAACATCCCGGGCAACGGAGATCTGGCCAAGGCGATGTTCGCTGCCTACGCCGAGCTGGTCGATCCAGCTCTCGCCGCCTGGATCCGCTCCTCCGTATCCTTTCCCAACTCGATGGTCGATCGCATCACGCCGGTGACGGCCGACAGCGACCGGGCGCTGCTGGCGGAGAAGTTCGGCCTGGTCGACCGCTGGCCCGTCGTCTGTGAGGCGTACACCCAGTGGGTGCTGCAGGACGAGTTCCCGACCGGCCGGCCGCCGTGGGAGGACGCCGGCGTTCAGCTCGTGGACGACGTCGAGCCGTACGAGCTGATGAAGCTGCGGCTGCTCAACGCCAGCCACCAGGCGATGGCGTACGTGGGCTATCTCTCCGGCCACCGGTTTGCCCATGAGGCCGCGACCGATCCGGTCATCGTCGAGTTTCTCTCCGGCTACATGGACGACGAAGGCACGCCTACGCTGCCCGAAGTCCCCGGCGTCGACCTCGCCGCGTACAAGCGCTCCCTGATCGAGCGTTTCGCCAACCCGCAGGTGCGCGACACGCTTGCCCGGCTCTGCGCCGAGAGCTCTGACCGGATCCCGAAGTGGTTGCTGCCGGTTGTCCGGCAGAACCTGGCCTCCGGTGGTGAGATCCGGCGGTCGGCGGCCGTCGTCGCCAGCTGGGCGCGCTACGACGAGGGCGTCGACGAGCAGGGTCAGCCGATCGAGGTGGTGGACCGGTTGAGTGACGAGCTCAAGCGCATCGCCGCTCAGCAGAAGGAACGCCCGTTGGTCTTCATCGAGAACCAGGCCCTCTTCGGCGATCTGGCCGAGAACCAGGTCTTCGCCGACGCCTACAGGCATTCCCTGGATCAGTTCCACGAGCTGGGTGCCCACCGCACCATCGAGCTGCTCAACGAGTCCCTGCGGGTCAAGGTTGTCCAGCCACCCCGAGAGACGGCCCCCGGTCCTGTGTTGGCTCCCTCGCAGCCGAACACCTGACCAACCGACAGAACCGGGAGAGGGTGACATGCGCGCCGTGGTGATCAAGGCGCCGCACGAGGTCGAGGTGATGACCGTCGAGGATCCCTCACCGGGTCGGCGCGAGGTCGTCGTGCACGTGGCAGCGTGCGGGATCTGCGGCACCGATCTGCACATCCTGGAAGGCGAGTTCGCCCCGGCGCTGCCGATCATCCCGGGTCACGAGTTCGCCGGGACGGTGGTCGCGGTCGGCGCTGACGTCACCGAGCTGACCGTGGGGGCCCGGGTCGCGGTGGACCCGTCGCTGTACTGCCACGAGTGCCACTACTGCCGCCTCGGCAAGGACAACCTGTGCGAGCGGTGGAATGCGATCGGCGTCAGTGTCCCTGGTGCAGCGGCGGACTACGCGGTGGCGCCGGTGGCCAACTGCGTGGTCCTGCCTGAGCACGTACGGCTCGAGGACGCCGCGCTGATCGAGCCGTTGTCCTGTGCTGTGCGCGGCTACGACGTGCTGAAGTCCAACCTGGGCGCCCACGTGCTGATCTACGGCTCGGGCACGATGGGGTTGATGATGCTGGAGCTGGCCAAGAAGACCGGCGCGGCCTCGGTGGACATCGTCGACATCAACGAGGAACGCCTGACCACCGCCCGTACCCTGGGCTGCTCGCACGCGGTGACCTCTGCCGACCAGCTCGACGCGCCGCGCGGCTGGGAGCTGGTCATCGACGCGACCGGCGTCGCCGCCGCCATCGAGGACGGGCTGGGCCGAGTGGGCCCCGGTGGCACCTTCCTGCAGTTCGGGGTCTCCTCGTACGCGACCCGGGTGAGAATCTCGCCGTACCGGATCTACAACAAGGAGATCACCATCACCGGGTCGATGGCTGTCCTGCACAGCTATGAGCGGGCCGCGGACCTGTTCGCCGGCGGCATCCTCGACCCCGACGTCTTCATCAGCGACCGGCTGCCGCTGGCGGACTACGTGGCCGCGCTCGACCTGTTCCGGCGCGGCATCGGCCGCAAGATCCAGGTCCTGCCCTAGAGGCCGAGGTCGGCGTACGCGGCGCGGTGATCGGAGATCCCGAGCGCCATTGCCGTGCCGGTCGCCGTGAGCCGGCCGTGGCCGACCAGGACGTGGTCGAGCTGCACCTTCGGGTTGGCCAACGGATAGGTCGCAGCCTTGACGGCTCGCCGCCAACCCGTGACCGCCGCCGGGAGGTAGCCCGGCAGGTTGAGGTCACCGGCGAGCAGGACCGGCCGCGGCCAGTCGGCGAGCTCGTGCCGCAGGGTCCGCAGCTGGC
>JAWWOL010000186.1:0-4887 GCA_033851695.1 Frankiales bacterium | reverse complement strand
CCGACGATGGCGCCCTCGACGCCGAGGTCCACCAGCTCGCGCAGCACCCGCAGATCCTCCAGCGACGACACTCCACCGGAGGCGACGACCGGCTTCGTGGTCGCGGCGCACACCTGCCGCAGCAGCTCGACGTTGGGACCGGTCAGGGTCCCGTCCCTGCGCACGTCCGTGAGGACGTAGCGGGCGCAGCCGTCGGCGTCGAGACGCGCGAGTACGTCGAAGAGCTCACCGCCGTCCTGGGTCCAGCCGCGGGCGGAGAGCGTGGTGCCGCGGACGTCGAGGCCGACAGCGATCTTGTCGCCGTGCCGCGCGATGGCTTCCCGTACCCAGTCGGGGTTCTCCAGCGCCGCGGTGCCGATGTTGACCCGGGCGCAGCCGGTCGCGAGGGCGGCCTCGAGGGAGACGTCGTCGCGGATCCCGCCCGACATCTCGACCCTGACGTCGAGCTTGCCGACCAGCTCCGCGAGCAGCGGCCGGTTGGTCCCGCGACCGAACGCAGCATCGAGGTCGACCAGGTGGATCCACTCGGCACCGGCCTGCTGCCAGGCGAGCGCCGCGGTCAACGGGTCCCCGTACGAGGTCTCGGAGCCGGCCTCACCCTGCACCAGCCGGACAGCCTGCCCCTCGACCACGTCGACGGCGGGCAGCAGCTCGAGCTTGTTCATCACACGGACCTCAGCCAGTTCTCGAGCAGGTGGGCACCGGCGTCGCCGGACTTCTCGGGGTGGAACTGCGTCGCGGACAGCCGGCCCCGCTCGACCGCGGCGACGAAACGACTGCCGTGCTCGGCCCAGGTCGCCTCGTCGGCCATCGAGGACTGCTGCGCGGCATAGGAGTGCACGAAGTAGAAGCGCTCACCTTCGACACCATGGAAGAGCACGCTGCCCTCCGGCGGCTCCAGCGTGTTCCAGCCCATGTGCGGGAGCACGTGGGCCTCCAGCCGGTCGACGGTCCCCTCGAGGACGCCGACGCCGGGGGTGTCCAGACCGTGCTCGACCCCGTTGCCGTAGAGGATCTGCATGCCGACGCAGATGCCGAGCACCGGCCGGTCGGCCGCCAGCCGCTCGCGGATGACCACGTCGCCGCCGACGCCGAGCAGGCCGGACATGCAGGCCGCGAAGGCACCGACACCGGGCACGACGAGCCCGTCCGCGTCGGCTGCCAAAACCGCATCGCTGGTCACCGTGACCTCGGCACCGACCCGTTCGAGGGCGCGCTGAGCCGACCGGATGTTGCCTGAACCGTAGTCGAGGACGACCACGCGCGCCGCCATCAGCCGACCCGGGTGACGCCGGAGAAGAACAGCGCGACGGCGACCAGCCCGACGACCAGGGACGCGACGAGGAACGCGGTCGTCCGAGGCTGCCGGGTGAACAGCGACCATGCGCCACCGACGAAGAGGCCCGCAAGCACCATCAGGGCGATGCCGGCGGTGTGCGTACCGGACCCGCTCACAGGCTTCCCTTGGTGGAGGGCACTCCCGACACCCGGGGGTCGAGGGCGACCGCGTCCCGCAGCGCCCGCGCGACAGCCTTGAACTGGGCCTCGACCACGTGGTGGCCGTTGCGGCCCGAAAGCACCCGCACGTGCAGCCCGATCCGGGCCTCGGCGACGAAGGACTCCCAGATGTGCTTGGTCAGCGTGGTGTCGTAGCTGCCGATGAGCTCGACGATCGTCGGCTCGTCGTGCACGAGGTAGGGCCGGCCGGACAGGTCGACGGCTGCCTGGGCGAGGGTCTCGTCGAGCGGGATCAGTGCGTCGCCGAAGCGCCGGATGCCGGCCTTGTCGCCGAGGGCCTCACGGAGGGCCTGGCCGAGGGCGAGCGCCGTGTCCTCGACCGTGTGGTGCGCGTCGACCTCGAGGTCGCCCTTGGTCCGGACGGTGAGGTCGAACCCGCCGTGCTTGCCGATCTGGCCGAGCATGTGGTCGAAGAACGGCACGCCGGTCTCGATGTCGGTGACGCCCTGCCCGTCGAGGTCGATCTCGACAAGGACGCTCGACTCCTTGGTCTCGCGCTTGACCTGCGCCGTACGACCCACGGGTCCTCCTGGTGACGGGTACGGGATCACGCTAGCGGAGGACCCCGCGTCCAACGTCCGGATGTCCCGACGGCTGAAACCCCGCTGCGGCTGCTGCGGGCGATCGGAGCCGGGCATAGGCTCCCGCGTATGGCCGAGTCTGAGCTGTTGAGCGGCGACGACGTCGCCGCGATCGCGCACGCGTCCCGCCTCGGCTCGGATCCTCAGGCCGTCGTCGCCGACCTGGTCGCGGCGGTTGACGAAGGGCGCATCGCCGATGTCGCCGACCACAGCTATGCCCTGGGGCTGGCTGCCGAGGTCGCCGAGCAGACCGGCGACCTCGAACGGGCGATCTCTCTGGCGGAGAGAGCCGCAGCCGCGCACGAGCTGCACGGGGACGGGACCGCCGACGGCTCCTCCGCCCTCCTGGCCGAGCTGCTGATCAAGTCCGGGCGGGACGACGAGGGCATGGCGATCCTCACCGGCCTGCGGCCGTTGATGGCAACGGACCCACTGGCCGGCAGCCTCGTTGCGGAGACGTTGGAGACACTCGGTCGGGTCGAGGTGGCGGTGGAGTGGCTCACCGAGGCGCTGGCCTCTGCCATCGCCCTCGAAGCCGGCCTGGACGACGAGGACCCGGAGCTCGTGCGGGGCACCGAGGTGGTCTACGAGCTGGCCACCTGCCGGCACCGGCTGCGTGGCGATCTCGACCTTGACCACGACGAGTACGACGAGCTGGCGGACGAGCTGCAGCGAACCTTGGAGGCGATGGACGAGCCGGGGCTCAAGGTGTTCTGGCCGCAGCCGGACTTCGAGGCGCTGACCGCGCGGTGGCCGGCGCTCGCCGCCGAGTGGGAGCCCAGCTGGGACGAGCACCGGCGGCTGCTGGAGCGGGATCTCCGGCTGTGGTCGGAGGCGGGCCACACCGACCTGCTGCTCCTGCAGGCATCTGCGGGCGGGCTCACCGAGTTCTCGGCTCAACTGGGGCTGACGGCGGTCGACAGCGACGTCGAGGAGGCCTATCTGGAGCACCTGCTGGACAGCCCGGACGCGCGCGAGGTGCTGTGGCCGCCACCGCGCAACGCGCCGTGCTGGTGCGGCTCCGGGGCGAAGTACAAGAAGTGCTGCCTCCCCCGTGGCCGCCCCTAGTCCGCTGATAGATCTCGAGCCTCCTGCTGAGGCAGCGTCTGGGTGACGTTGTCGGCGGGCGGAGGTTGTCGTGGGATCACTGCTGCGGAAGTCGTTGCCGGTGTCGACCTTGGTGGTCGCGATCGATCCGGGGAAGGCCCAAAATCGGGTCTGGCTGACCAGGGATGACCCCGAGCTGATCGTGGAACCGTTGACGTTGCCGGTACTCCGTTCCGGATTGGAACGGCTCGACGGGTTGGTCCGCCAGCATGCTCCGGACGGCAGGACGGTCTTCGCGGTCGAGGCGACGGGCGGGCTGCACCGGGCCTGGGTCGGCGACTTGAGCCGGCGTTTCCCTGACTGTGTGCGGGTGTTCGCGCCGTCGGAGACCGCGGCGGCGCGAGCCCAGCTGGGGTCACGCAGGTTCAAGACCGACGACCGGGACTGCGCGGCGTTGACGTATCTGGCCCGCCAGGGACAGGGTCGGGCGGTTCCGAGCGGGGACCATCAAGGGCTGCTCGATGCGGTTCGTCACCGCCGTGGCTTGATCCTGGAACGCAAAGTCGCTCAGCAGCGCCTGCATGACCAGGTCAACGCATTGTGCCCGGGACTGTCCGCGCCTCCCGGCCACGGCCGCAAGCTCGACCTGGCCGGGGTCACGGGTCAGGCGGTGCTCGACTGCCTGGTCGCCTTCGCCGGGCGCCCCGCGTCGGCCCGGTCGTTGCGGGCCCGTGCCACCGGTCGGCTCACCGACGCCGACGCCCGGTTCTGGTCGCAGCGGTGGAAAGACTGCCTGCCCGCCGTCCCCGACACGACCACCGCTGCGGCCCGGCTGGGTCGTGCCGTCGCCCGGTGGCGGGCCTTAAGCGCTGACATCGCCCTTGTCGACGCCGATATCGAGGTGCTCCTCGCCGGCACCGAAGGTCAGGTGCTGACCAGCCTGCCCGGGGTGAAAGCCTCCCGGGCCGGGGCGTTCGCCGCGTTCAGCATGCCGATCGCCCGGTTCCCGGACGCCGAGCACTTGTACTCCGCGACCGGTCTGGCACCGGCGACCTATCAGTCCTCCACGATCAACCGGCGCCGCGGGATCAGCCGCCAAGGCCTCCCCGAGCACCGCGACGCCCTGATGTCGATCGCCTGGGGCCTGTCGATGCACTGCGAGTCGTTTGCAGAACGAGCAGAGGAGCTGCGCAACCGAGGGATGCAACCGATGCAGGCCAGGGTCGCGTTGGCCCGCCACGTGTGTCGGCTCGCCCACCGGATGATGACCACCCAAGACACCTTCGACGAGCAGCGCTACCGTCAAGGAAGGCACCAGACCGGGCGGTGACGGCGTTTCCGCTATGCCGCACGACGGCGCAAGCTAGCTTGCCGCCCGCCCGGCCTGGGGCCACCTACGGCGAAGACGAAAGCCTGCCGCACGACGGCGACTCATCAGCATGCCGAACCGGCCCCACCGCCAACCCGAACACAGCGCTCGCCATCAGGCTGGAGCGAAGACGCCCCCGCCCGCTAGAGCACGCCTCCCAAGCAGGACCCCGGCTCTTGACTCACCGCGTGAAAGCTAGCCCGCCCGTCGAGTCGGTCAGGTCAAGGCTGTCACCTGCTGGGGCGCCCCTGCGCTGCCGGGACGGTCCGTCGGCGGGACCTGCGGCGCCGTGATGTCACGGACGCACAGGCCGAAGTTGGAGCCGAGTACGGCTGCCAGCACCGCGGTCACCACGCTGAACAGCCCGCTCAC
>JAWWOL010000105.1:0-3333 GCA_033851695.1 Frankiales bacterium | reverse complement strand
TCAAGGTCTGGCCCTCGTGCAGGCGCACCAGGTACTCGATGGTGGCGACGATGTCCTCTTCGGTCAGCGTCGACGTGGTGATCGGCTCGCCTGCGTGCAGGCCCAGCTTTTTGTTGACCTTGTAGCGGCCCACCCGGGCCAGGTCATAACGCTTCTCCTTGAAGAACAGGTTCTCCAGCAGCGTCTGCGCCGACTCCTTGGTGGGCGGCTCGCCCGGGCGAAGCTTGCGGTAGATGTCCAGCAGCGCCTCGTCGGTGCCTGCGGTGTTGTCCTTCTCCAGCGTCCCCATCATGATCTCGGAGAAGCCGAAGCGCTCGCGGATCCGCTCGTTGGTCCAGCCCAACGCCTTGAGCAGAACGGTGACGGGCTGGCGGCGCTTGCGGTCGATCCGGACGCCGACGGTGTCGCGCTTGTCGATGTCGAACTCCAACCATGCACCGCGACCGGGGATCACCTTGACGGAGTGCAGGTCTTTCTCAGTGCCCTTGTCGACGGAGTGGTCGAAGTACACGCCCGGCGACCGGACGAGCTGGGACACGACGACGCGCTCGGTGCCGTTGATGATGAAGGTGCCCTTCTCCGTCATCATCGGGAAGTCACCCATGAACACCGTCTGGCTCTTGATCTCACCGGTGTTGTTGTTGATGAACTCCGCAGTGACGAACAGCGGGGCGGCGTAGGTCTGGTCCTTCTCTTTGCACTCGTTGACCGGCGCCTTCACCTCGTCGAAGCGCGGATCGGAGAACGACAGCGACATCTGACCCGAAAAGTCCTCGATCGGAGACAGCTCGGTGAGGACCTCTTCGAGGCCGCCTACCGGCTGCACGTCACCGCGGGCCGTGGCGCGCTCGCGCCAGCGATCGGATCCGATCAGCCACTCGAAGGACTCGGTCTGCACATCGAGCAGACCGGGAACCTCGAGGGGTTCGCGCAACTTTGCGAAGGAGATTCGATCGGGGGCCCCGGGGACGGAACTATTGGGATTAGTTATTGCTGTTTTGCTCTGGCGGGAGACTGCCAAGATGCATCCTTCCAGCACCTCATGCGACATAGTGCCGGACTGACCGGAGTTCGTCGCTCATCTGCGTCGGTTCGCACCGGCTGACGACCTGTCCGATCTCGAGCACGCACAGAATGCCCGGTGAGGGCTCAGGCGTGGACCACGATGTCAGGTGCAGGTGAGGTGGGCAGGAGGCAGCCAGCGCAACGTCCAACCATACCGCAGGACGGCTTATTCCTCAACTACCCGCAAACGAGTGCACATAGGCAGTAAAGGCGCTGGCTGGCGTCCCGCACTGCTGTCTATGCACATCTGCCAACAGACTGACGTGTCCGGGCCGCTCCGTCAAGAGGAAACGCCATCAAAGTGGACATCTATACGCCCCGCACCAGGGACCCGGGTCGGCGCCCCGGCCGGCAGGGAAACAACGGGCGGCGCCGGACGTTGTACCTGTGTTGCTCTGCCGCTGATCCCGAGGGGAGCCCGACGTGTTGACGACGAGCCCGGCGTGGCGGACCCGCCTTCCCCGGCGCTGGACGGGGCGGGTCCAGGTGGCCGACGACGCTGCGATGATGCCGCTGCGCAACCGCGACGGCACACCGGCCGTCATCCGCGATCAGGCCAACCGTGCATGGCTGGACGGGGAGCGCGCACGGCTGCGGGCCGAGCTCGACCGCACCGACGCCGGCCATTCGCCGACGGGTTCTCATCGGCCGCCCCGCTGGAAGAGCCGCGCCGTCCGGCTGCGCGCGAAACTGCAAGCCCTGGACGGTTTGCACACCAGCCTGGACAGGTACGGCGATACCTACCTGATCGCCCTGGACGCCTCTAGGCGAAATGTCAAAGCCATTCTCTCGCATGGCAATCCGGAGACGGCAGATCATGTGGTGGTTTCCGTGCCCGGCATGGGAGCGCAGGTCGACTTCGCCTGCACCGTCGACGGCATGGCCAGGGAGACGTCGTGGTTGCGGGAGGAGGCAACAGCGCAACTTCAGCGCGTCGGCCGCGACGACGAGTCCGTCGCCGCCGTGGCGTGGATCTGGTACGACACGCCCCCGTGGCAGGCCCCCGCCGCGCTGCGTGGCCGGGCGTTCCGGGCCGCGCCGGAGTTGGCGAAGTATCTGCGTGCGGTCCGGAGGACTTCGGTGAACCCGGGTCTGCACCTGACCTTGGTCGGCCATTCCTACGGATCGCTGGTCGCCGGCCTGGCGCTTCACGACGGCGCCAGCACTGTCGTCGACGACTACGTCGCTTACGGCTCGGCGGGGTTCTATGCCCGGGACGAGGCGGCGCTGGGCATGGAGAGGGGCCACGTCTTCGTCATGCTCGCACCCGACGATCCCATCAGGTTCCCCGCCCGGCTGGGGCTGTTCGGCGGTGACCCGGCCGTCGGTGCATTCAGGCAGTTGTCCACCGCAGCGGCCACCACACCCGATGGTGTGCGAAGGGTCGGTGCGTGTGGGCACGCCGGGTACCCGCGATCGTTCAGCCGTGACGGCAGGGACATGTTGTTCACGACGGGCTTCAACACCGCGGTCGTGGCCGCGGGTCTGGCCGAGCTGGCCGTCTCGCTGTAGCGGGTCAGCCGGGAAGGCTAGCGCTCTTCGGAAACCGGGATGCGTCCGGTGGGTGCGTCGTCGCCGTCGCGTTCGCGGTCGTCGCCGTAGTGGCGAGCTTCGGTGGTATCGCTGTCGCCGCCGAACTCGCTCGCCTTGTACTTGTGCGTGCCCTCGAGGTCGTCCCGGATCGCTTCCTGGGCGGCAGGAGGCAGCGTGGGCAGGATCTGCGCAACGCGCTCGCGGCGCCGGTTGACGGCCTGACGCTCCGGCATTCCCGGGGTTGCCATGATCTGGGGCGGCACGCCCTCGATCTCCTCGACGCCGCCGTCGTGGTGACCGGCGTCGGCCATCGCCTGCTCCTCGGCCATGGTCGACTCGTCCTTCTCCTCCGACATACCGATCGGACCGAGCCGACGGCCGTTGAGGAACTGCCGCACCACCGGCTCGTCGCTGGTCAGCAGCACCTCGCGCGGACCGAACATGACGAGGTGCTTGCGGAACAGCATGCCCATGTTGTCGGGCACCGTGCGGGCGATGTTGATGTTGTGCGTGACGATCAGGATCGTGCAGTCGATCTGGGCGTTGATGTCGATCAGCAGCTGGCTCAGGTAGGCCGTGCGGACCGGGTCGAGACCGGAGTCAGGCTCGTCGCAAAGGATGATCTGGGGGTCCAGCACCAGGGAGCGGGCCAGGCCGGCGCGCTTGCGCATACCGCCGGAAATCTCGCCAGGGAACTTGTTCTCGTCACCGGTCAGACCGACCAGTTCCATCTTC
>JAWWOL010000089.1:0-12010 GCA_033851695.1 Frankiales bacterium | reverse complement strand
GGGGCTCGCGCTCGTGGAGGCGACCGCGGAGGGCGTCGCCGACGGGGCTGTGCTCGCCGACGGGGTCGTGGCCGACGTGGCGGCCGCCTTGTGGGAACTGTGGCCGCTGCATGCTGCAGCGACGACTGCAGCCCCGCTCACGACTAGGACACGGCGGGTGCGGGAAAGGCGGCCAACACTCACAAGCGACTCCTCGGTGCGGGGCAGAACGGGCGCCACGACCCTACGTCGTGCCGGATGAGATTAGGGTTCGCGACGCGCTGAGGGTGCCAGGTCGTCGGCCAGGGAGGTGTCGTCGATCTCGAAGTACGCCGGCGCGGCCGCCCGCCCGGCCAGGCGCAGCCAGCGCACCAGCCGCCGTCTGCGCAGCGCGAGCGTGTGCTCAACGGCGCCGTTGGCGATGTTGCGGGCCAGCCCGATCCGCGAGGTCGCCGAGGCGAGCTGCCCGAGCAGTGCGGCGACCTCGTGCCCGTACGGTTCGGGGGTCGAGGCGACGGTCAGCCGGTTGACCAGCGGGCGCAGCACCCGGGTCAGGTCGTTCTCGGCCCGCTCCCGGTCCTCCTGGTCGGCGTCGCGTGCCCGGCGGGCCGCGGTCACCACGGACGCGAGGTCAGGTCCTGGCGCAACCGAGCGGGCCAGCTCGGCGAGCTCCTCCGCCAGCGCCGCGCGGCGGACCAGGGCAGCGTCCAGGGCCGAGCGGCCGGCCTCGACGCGTACGTGCTGGCGGTCGAGCCGGCCGGCGGTCCAGGTGACGTACGTCGCCAGCAGCACCAGGACGACCAGCACGATCAGCAGGGACTGCACTGGCAGATGCTAGCGGGGGTGACCGCTGAGAACGTCAGCCCCTCGACATCAGGCGGGACAGCAGCCCCTCGGAGGCGTAGTCCTCGCCGACGGTTGCCTGCTCCCCGGCGGTCACCGTCTCATAGACCTCGAGCACCTGCCGGGCGACCGACGTCCAGTCGTAGCGACCGGCCACCACGTCACCGCCCCGGCGCAGCTCGGCCCGGCGCTCCGGCGAGTCGAGGACCCGGCGCAGCGCCGCTGCCAGCGCGGTCGGGTCTCCCACCGCGAACAGCTCCCCCGCGGCCCCGTCGTCGAGCACCCGGGCGAATGCGTCCAGGCCGCTGGCGACGATCGGGCTGCCGGCCGCCGCGGCCTCGAGCAGGATCACGCCGAAGCTTTCCTGGCCGACGTTGGGCGCCACGTACACGTCGATGGAGCGGAAGAAGCGGACCTTGTCGGCGTCGCTGACCATGCCGAGGAAGACGATCCGGTCGGCGAGCCCGGGCGGCAGGTTGTCCAGCACGTCCTGTGCGTCACCGGGCCCGGCGACGAGCAGTCGTACGGCGGGGCGTTCCGCGGCCAGCAGGGCGAATGCCTCCAACAGCACGGCGAACCCTTTGCGCGGCTCGTCGAAGCGGCCGAGGAAGCCCAGCGTCGCGCCGTTGGGCTCGCGGCCGGGCAGCGGGGCGGTGCCGCGGAACGCCGCGACGTCGACGCCGTTGGGGATGACCACCGCGTCCCCGCCGAAGTGCTCGACCACGGTGCGGCGCGCCGCCGAGGACACCGCGATCCGGGCCCGGATCTTCTCCAGGGCCGGCTGCAGGGTCGGCGACATGACCCGCATCACCCGGGACCGCGGGTTGGCCGCGTGGAAGGTCGCCACGATGGGGCCGTCGGCGGCGTAGCAGGCCAGCAGCGACAGGCTCGGGGCGGCCGGCTCGTGCACGTGCAGCACGTCGAACCGGCCCTCGCGCAGCCAGCGACGCACCCGCGCGTTGGAGATCGGGCCGAAGGTCAGCCGGGCGACCGATCCGTTGTAGCGCACCGGAACTGCCCGGCCGGCCGGCTCGACGTAGGACGGCACCGGCTCCTCGTCGTCGGCCGAGGCGAGCACCGACACCTCGTGGCCCTGGCGGATCAGCGCCTCGGCGAGGTCGCGGATGTGCGCCTGGACGCCACCTGGAACGTGCCAGGTGTACGGGCAGACGATGCCGATCCTCACGCCGCCACCTCGACCTGACGGGCCGCGAAGTCGGCGACCCACAACCGCTGCAGCATGTGCCAGTCCTGCGGCGCCGCTGCGATGCCCTCGGCGAAGACATCCGCCAGCTGCTGGGTCATCGCGGCCACCTTGTCCGACCGGCGACCCTCCGAAGGTGGCGGCACCTCCGCGTGGATCCGCAGCTCCCAGCGCCACCGGGAGGGGAAGGTCAGGGTCACCGGCAGCAGGGCCGCGCCCGTCGCCACCGCCAGCGCAGCCGGTCCGGCCGGCATCCGGGCCTCCTCGCCGAAGAACTCGACCGGCACGCCGTTCTCGGTCAGGTCGCGGTCCGCCAGTAGGCAGATCACCCCGCCGGCACGCAGCCGCTCGCGCAGCAGGGGGTAGGGCGATCCGGCGCCGCCGGTGAGCGGCAGGACCTCCATCCCCAGCGACTCCCGGAAGTCGACGAACCGGTCGAACAGCTCGGCCGGCTCGAGCCGTTCGGCGACCGTGGTGAACGGGACGCCGTGACCCACCAGCCAGGCGCCCGCCTGGTCCCAGTTGCCCATGTGCGGCAGCGCCAGGATCGCGCCGCGGCCTGACGCGCGCACCTCGTCCAGCGCGTCCCAGTGCAGCACCGTCGAGCGCTGGCTGAGCTGGTGCGAACCCATCACCGGCAACCGGAAAAGCTCGTACCAGTAGCGGAAGTAGGACCGCATCCCGGCGCGGGACAACCGGCGCAGGCTGGGTTCACCGAGGTCGCCGACCACCCGGCGCAGGTTGCTCTCGAGCTGCCGCACGCCTCGCCCGTGACGCCACCAGGCGGCGTCGGCGATGACAGCGAAGACCGCGCGGCCGACCGGCTCGGGCGCCCAGCGCAGCACGGCCCAGCCGAGGCGGAAGGCCGCAAGCACCAGGCGATGCTTCACGTCGGGGTCACCGCAAAGGCCTGCTGGCGGACGAACAGCAGCCGCTGCCCGACGGTGACCAAGGTGGCGCCGGCCAGGAACCACAGCCCGAAGATCCGGATCCAGTCCTCGTCGAGCAGCCCGGAGAGACCGGTGCACAGCAGGATGACCACCAGCCGCTCCGACCGCTCGGCGAGGCCGACGTCGCAGCGCAGCCCGAGCCCCTCCGCCCTCGCCTTGATGTAGGACGTCAGCGAGGCGAACACCAGGCAGGCCAGCGCGACGCAGCACAGCAGCAGGTCGTGGCCGCGGCCGGCGTAGAACAGCGCGATCCCGCCGAACACCGCGGCGTCGCCGAACCGGTCCAACGTCGAGTCCAGGAAAGCGCCCCAGACTCCCGTACGGCCGGTGACCCTGGCCACGGCACCGTCGAGCATGTCCGAGAAGGCGAAGGCGGCCACGACGATCGTGCCCCAGAACCACTGGCCTCTGGGATAGAAACCGAGGGAGCCACCCAGGACGCCCACGGTGCCCGTGACGGTGATCACGTCCGGGCTGACCCCCCGCCGGGCGAGTCCGCGCGCGACCGGACCCACCACCCGCGCCACCGCAGGCCTGACCTTGACGTTGAACATCTGCTACCGATTCCTGCCGATCCTGCGCGAAGATCCGTGCGGATGTCCGTGCGCCTCGGCGCCCGCCCGCGTGATGCCACACCCTACCGGCGCGCCACATCCGCCCGCGCTTGTCCCGACGGGTGGCCCGGGAGGACAGTCAGGGAAGGGTTAAGGCCGCGCGCTGACCACGAGCACGAGAGGCAGGTCGCATGAGCGACAAGCAGACGGCGAGTGCGACCCCGGCCGAGCGGCCGTCGTCCGTACGCAACATCGTCCTGGTCGGGCACACCGGCGCGGGCAAGACCACCCTGGCCGAGGCACTGCTGTTCGCCGCCGGGGCGATCCCGCGGATGGGCCGGGTCGAGGACGGGACGACGGTCAGCGACCACGACGAGGCCGAGATCCGTCAGCAGCGCTCGGTCGCACTGTCGCTGTGCTCGTTCAGCTATGACGGGGTCAAGGTCAACCTGCTCGACACACCGGGGTACGCGGACTTCGTCGGCGAGCTGCGGGCCGGCCTGCGCGCGGCCGACGGCGCCCTTTTCGTGGTCTCGGCAGCCGACGGCATCGACGGCGC
The DNA here is from genome assembly GCA_033851695.1 of Frankiales bacterium. Taxonomy (GTDB): domain Bacteria; phylum Actinomycetota; class Actinomycetes; order JAWWOL01; family JAWWOL01; genus JAWWOL01. The sequence continues at coordinate 7,921 of JAWWOL010000089.1, read as the reverse complement.
GACCCAGCAGCTGTGGCACGAGTGCGCCGACGTCGGCATGCCGCGGGCCGTCGTCATCACCCGCCTCGACTCCCCCCGCGCCGACTTCGAGCGGATGGTCGCGATCTGCCAGCGGGTCCTCGGCGACCAGCACGACTCGAGCGTCCTGCCGCTCTACCTGCCGCTGGACAGCGACGACGGTCACGTCGGCGGCCTGATCGGCCTGCTCAGCCAGCGGATCTCCGACTACTCCTCCGGCACCCGGGTCGAGCGCGACCCGGACGACGAGCACCTCCCCCTGATCGCCGACTCGCGGGACGCGCTGATCGAGGCGATCATCGCGGAGTCCGAGGACGAGACGCTGATGGACCGCTACCTCGGCGGCGAGGACATCGAGACCAAGGTGCTCATCGATGACCTCGAGACGGCCGTGGCCCGCGGGTCCTTCTATCCCGTGCTCGCCGCCGCCGTGCCTGCGCAGGGCAACCCGGACAGCCCGCCGGTCATCGGCATGGCCGAGCTGCTCGAGGTGCTGACCAGTGCGTTCCCCTCCCCGCTCGAGCACGAGCTGCCGGCGGTGACGCGCCCTGATGGGCGCCCGCACGACCCGCTGGTCTGCGATCCGGAGGGCCCGCTGGTGGCCGAGGTGGTCAAGACCGCGAGCGACCCGTACGTCGGGCGGGTCAGCCTGGTCCGCGTCTTCTCCGGCACGCTGCGCCCGGACATGGCGGTGCACGTCAGCGGCCACACCGGGCACGGGCACGTGGACCACGACGTGGACGAGAAGGTCGGTCACCTGTCGACCGCGCTGGGCAAGACGCTGCGCCCCGTACCCCTGTGCCTGGCCGGCGACATCGTCTCGATCGGCCGGCTGGGCCGGGCCGAGACGGGCGACACGCTCTCCGCCAAGGACGACCCGCTGCTGATCCAGGCCTGGGAGCTGCCCGAGCCCCTGCTGCCGGTCGCGATCGAGGCCAAGTCCAAGGCCGACGAGGACAGGTTGGCCCAGGGGCTCGCCCGGCTGGTCGCCGAGGACCCGACCGTCCGGCTGGAGCGCAGCACCGAGACCGGGCAGACGCTGCTGTGGTGCATGGGCGAGGCGCACGTCGACGTCCTGCTCGACCGGCTGCACAAGCGGCACGGCGTCGAGCTCGACACGGTCCCCGTACGAGTGCCGCTGCGCGAGACGTTCGGCGTCGAGGCGACCGGGCACGGCCGGCACGTCAAGCAGTCCGGCGGCCACGGCCAGTTCGCCGTGTGCGACCTGACCGTGCGCCCGCTGCCGACCGGCGAGGGCTACCGGTTCGTCGACAAGACGGTGGGCGGCTCCGTACCCCACCAGTTCGTGCCCAGCATCGACAAGGGGGTGCGGGCGCAGCTCGAGCGGGGGCTGCTCGCCGGCTACCCCGTCGTCGACGTCGAGGTGACGCTGACCGACGGCAAGGCGCACAGCGTCGACTCCTCCGACATGGCGTTCCAGACCGCCGCCGGCCTCGCCCTCAAGGACGCCGCCGCACACGGCGCCCTGGTGCTGCTCGAGCCGGTGCTCGCCGTGTCGGTGCAGGTCGGCGACGGCCAGCTCGGCGCGGTGATGAACGACCTGTCCACCCGCCGTGGCCGGGTCTCCGGCACCGAGCCGGACGGCGACGGGCGCACCGTCGTACGCGCCGAGGTGCCGGAGACCGAGCTGCTGCGCTACCCGCTCGAGCTGCGGGCGCTGAGCCAGGGCACCGGGAGGTTCACCCGCGACTACGTGCGGCACGAGCCGATGCCCCCTGCACTCGCGGCGGCCTACCAGCTGAGTTGATCCGCGAAGATCGACCTGGAAAACTCGACGGATGCACACCCCCGTCGGCAGGTCCGGCCCTGCCCGCGGGGTGGGCTGATCGTGGCTGACCTGACCGATCTCGGCCTCGCCGGCGCGGTGACGTGTGCTGCGACACTGCGTGGGGCGACCGCAGGAGCCGGGTCCATGGAGGCCGCGGCGGCCGCCGTCGTCTCGAGCCTGCGCCGGTCGTTCGTCGACCCGGTCACCGGCGAGTCCCAGCTGGTCCTGGCCCGGATGTTCAGCACCGAGCGTCTCGGCAACCTGCCGGAGGACCTCCAGGTGCTGGCGCTGCGCCAGCTGGACACCGACCCGGGGCCGGACCTGCGCTGCCTCACCCTGCTGGGGACGGACGGCGACCTGCCCGAGTGGCAGGACCGCACCCGTTCGGTTGCCCACCGCGTCCTGCCACTGCCCTCGGAGGACGCCGTCCGACGGTCGCCGATGATCGCGGCGCTGGTCACCGAGCTCGGGCTCGACCTCGGGACAGTCGTACGCGGCGAGCCCACCATCGGCGGCCGCTCCGAGTTCGGCGTGTTCCTGGTCGAGCGGGCCCGGCTGAGCAGCCGGCTGCCGGACCAGCGGTTCGTCCACGACCACGCAGTGTCCTCAGCCCTCGGCTTCGGCGCGCAGCTCCCGTCCGGTCACGTGTTCGCCGTGATGCTGTTCACCCGGGTCCCCGTCAACCGGCGGACCGCCGACCTGTTCCGCATCATCGCGGTCAGCACCCAGCTCGCGATGCTCGAGTTCGCGGGGGCGCCGCTGTTCGAAGGCCTGCCGGTCCGGATGGTCGACGGGGTCGAGATGACGCTCGCCCGGCTCGGTGCGCTCGAGCAGCTGCTCGAGGTCCACGAGAGCACCACCGCCGAGCAGACCGGCCGGCTCGAGGAGTCCGTCCGCCAGCTCCGCACCCGGGACCTCCGGCTGCGCCGCGAGGCCGAGATCATCGAGACGCTGCACCGGGTCGGTGCCCTGCTCAGCGCCCAGCTCGAGCTCGAGCCCCTCGTCCAGCTCGCCGCGGACGCCGTGGTCGAGGTCACCGGCGCGCAGTTCGGGGCGTTCTTCTACGACGCGGCGGCGGAGGGCGACGAGGCCCGCCTGCTCTACGCGGTGGCCGGTGTCGACCGCGCGCTGTTCGAGCAGTTCCCCCTGCCGCGGCCGACCGCGATCTTCGCGCCCACCTTCCAGGGCAGCGGCATCCTGCGCTCGGACGACATCACCCAGGACCCGCGCTACGGCAACAGCCCGCCGTTCCACGGGATGCCACCGCGCCACCTGCCCGTACGCAGCTACCTCGCCGTGCCCGTGATCACCCAGGGCGGCAGGGTCGAGGGCGGGCTCTTCCTCGGCCACGCCGACGCTGGCGTCTTCGACGACCGGGCCGAACGGCTGGTCACCGGCATCGCCGCCCAGACCGCTGCCGGACTGGACAACGCTCGGCTCTACCGCCGCGAGCGCGAGACCGCCCTGCTGCTGCAGCGCCAGCTGCTCCCCCACGAGCTGCCGACGGTGGCGACGCTCGAGGCCAGCCACCGCTACATCCCGGGCGCCGCCGGGGTCGACGTCGGGGGCGACTGGTACGACATCATCGCGCTGCCCGAGGGCCGCGCGGCGCTGGTCATCGGTGACGTGATGGGCCGCGGCGTACGCGCTGCGGCGACGATGGGGCAGCTGCGGACGGCGATCCGGGCCTTCGCGACGCTGGACCTCCAGCCGGCCGAGGTGCTGACCCACCTCAACGAGCTGGTCCTCCAGCTGACCGACGAGCAGATCGTCACCTGTGTCTACGCGCTGTTCGACTCCGGCGACGGCAGCCTGGTGCTGGCGAACGCCGGCCATCCGCCGCCGGTCGTCATCGCCACCGACGGCTCGGTCGCGACCGTACCCACCGCGCTCGACCCGCCGCTCGGCGTGCTGGCGACGACGTACGGCCAGCACCAGATGCACCTGACGTACGGTGACGCCCTGCTGCTCTACACCGACGGGCTGGTCGAGAACCGGCAGCGCTCGGCGGACGAGGGGCTGAGCGAGCTGTGCGCCCTGCTCGAGGCACACGGAGACGGTGCCCGGGACCCGGAGCGGCTGCTCGACGTGCTCCTGGGCACACTGACCAAGGGCAGCGAGCACGACGACGACGTGGCCCTGCTCCTCGTCCGCACGACCTAGGGAGCGCCGGTGACCGAAGGCCCGTACGACGTCGTGGTCGTCGGCGCCGGCCCCAACGGGCTCGCGGCTGCGATCACCATGGCGGCGCGCGGCCTGTCGGTGGTGCTGTACGAGGCCGGGGACACGGTCGGCGGCGGCTGCCGCACCGCGCCGTTGACGCTGCCCGGCTTCGCCCACGATGTCTGCTCCGCGGCACACCCGCTGGCTGCGGGCGCATCCTTCCTGCGCTCGCTGGACCTGCCGTCCCGCGGGGTCGTCCTGCGGCACCCGGCGCTCCCGTTCGCGCACCCGCTCGACGGCGGCCGTGCCGGGCTCACGCACCGCTCCGTCGAGCAGACCGCCGAAGGGCTCGGCGCCGACGGGGCCGCCTACCGCAGGCTCTTCGGCCCGCTGGTCGCGCACTCCGAGCAGATCGTCGGCGAGGTCTTCGAGGGCGCCTTCCGGCGGCTCCCCCGCCATCCTCTGGCGCTGGCGCGGTTCGGCCTGCCGGCGATCGCGTCGGCCCGCAGCCTGGCGGAGCGACTGTTCACCGGCGAGGAGGCCCGGGGGCTGTTCGGCGGGGTCGCGGCGCACTCGTTCCTGCCGCTCGACCGCCGTCCCAGCGCAGCCTTCGGCCTGATCCTCACCATGCTCGCCCACTCGGTCGGCTGGCCGGTGGTCGAGGGTGGCAGCCAGGTCCTCGCCGACGCGATGGCGCGCATCCTCGTCGACCTCGGCGGCGAGGTCGTGCTCGGCCATGAGGTGACCTCACTGGCCGAGCTGCCCAAGGCGAGAGCGACCCTGCTCGACGTCGGACCGTCCCAGCTGCTCCGCCTGGCCGGTGACACCCTGCCGGCGTCCTACCAGCGCAGTCTGCGCCGTTTCCGTTACGGGCCAGGCGTTTTCAAGGTGGACTTCGCGCTGGCAGGTCCGGTGCCCTGGGCCAACGACGACTGCCGCCGGGCAGGCACCCTGCACCTCGGGGGGACGTTCGACGAGATCGCCGCCAGCGAGGCCGATGCGGTCGCCGGGCGGCACAACGACAACCCGTACGTCCTCGCGGTGCAGGCCACGGTGGCCGACCCGACCCGGGCGCCGGCGGGACAGCACACGCTGTGGACCTACTGCCACGTACCCAACGGCTCCGACGTCGACATGGCCTCGGCGATCGAGGCACAGGTCGAACGGTTCGCCCCCGGCTTCCGCGACCTGGTGCTGGCCAAGGCGACCCGCAACCCGCTGGAGTACGAGGCCTACGACGCCAACTTCATCGGCGGCGACATCAACGGCGGCACGCAGAGCATCCTGCAGACCGCGTTCCGGCCGACACCGCGCTGGAACCCTTACACCACAGCACTTCCCGGCGTCTACCTGTGCTCTGCCTCGACGCCTCCCGGCGGTGGGGTGCACGGCATGTGCGGCTTCAACGCTGCCCAGGTCGCCCTGCACCAGCGGTTCGGCATGGGCCGCGCACCCGTCGAGCTCTCCGTCGGCTGACCGCTGCAAGCCGCGGCTTGCGCCCCGGTGGGTTGCCCGTGGCGGTTGGGTACCTGCCGGGGAGGTAACCCCGGATGCCGGGACACGGCACCCGAGCTCCGGTCAGACAGCGTCGGCGAGCTCACGATCGGGAAATCCCAGACCGGGCCGCCTGCGCACCCACGCCGTGATCCCGGCCAGGGCCTCGAGCGGCAGGAACGCCAGGGCCGCGACACAGTGCGGCAGGAAGATGATGCTAATGGTCAGCATCGTCACGAGGTGAAACGCGAAGAAGAAGCCGACCCAGGCATAGCGGATCCGGTTGCTGCGGACGAACAGGATGCCGACCGAGCTCAGCTCCATCGCCACGATCCCCCACTGCGCGATCACCAGCAGCCAGGGCACCTGCAGCAGCTGCATCCCCAGCGGCGTGCCCTTGCGCAGGATGGCCGTCACCAGGGTGGCGCTGTTCAACCAGCCGAGACCGCCGTAGCGCCACTTGGCATAGGTGCTCAAGAAGTAGGTCCCCACCACCGCGACCTGGGTGCAGCGCAGCGCCCAGCCGGCCGCGTCGCTCGAGCCGCTGTCCCGCCAGCGGGCCCGGCCGACCGTCGGCAGCACCGCCAGTGCGACCAGGAAGGCGAACCGGTCGTGGTCGACTTTGCCGTAGGAGAAGGCGATGTCCATCCACTCGAGGTAGAGGACGGCGACCAGCGCGCCCGCCGTACGGGGCAGCCGGTTGGTCGCAGCGACCAGCGACGCCAGCAGCAGGCAGACCTCGACCACCTGCACCACGGCATGGGTCGGCGTGGGCAGCGGCAGGATCCGGCCGATCAGCAGCGGGCGGTAGAGGGTGGGCGCCAGGTCGCCGTGACTGGCCACCCACGACGTCGTGAGCAGCACGTCCACCGGGACGAACAGGTAGACGATCGTGCGCAGCCACGCCACCCGCGAGAGCGGCGCAGGTGCGAACCAGAACCTGCTCACGGTGCCCGCCAGTCGGCGACGACCTTGCTGGTCTGGTTGGTCAGCGCCGCATGGCGCAGGTGCTGACCGAGCTCGATCACCTGCACCTCGACATAGGCCGGCTCGACCGGGTGCAGCGCTGCGTGCGCCTTGGCGATGCCGGCCAGCGAGGCCGGATTCCTGACGAAGCCGTCGAGCTGGGCCTCGAGCTCGGCCCGACGCAGCCCGGTCCCCCGCTCGTCGACCCGGATCACCTTGCCGTCGGGCAGAACCGCCTGCAGGTACGACGAGACCACGACACCGTTGGGGTCGTTGACGCCGGCGTACATCCGGAACGGGCCGAACGGGAAGTCGTCGTCGCTGCCCCACACGCTGCCCGCCAGCAGGAGCGCGCCGGCGATCGTCGTCGCCGCCCCCCTGACCCGCCGCCCCCCTACGGTCAGCACCTGACTCAGTCCTCCGCCGGCTCGGGCTCTCCGGTCACGGTGGTGCCGGCAAGCCCCAGTCTGCGCCACGACGCGACCAGCAGCTCGCGGGTCTCACCGAGCAGCTGGGGCAGCACCTTGGTGTGGCCGATGACCGGCATGAAGTTGGAGTCACCGCCCCAGCGCGGCACGACGTGCTGGTGCAGGTGTGGCGCGATGCCGGCGCCTGCTGCGACGCCGAGGTTGAGGCCGACGTTGAACCCCTGCGGCGCGCTGGTCCCCCGTACGGCCTGCAGCGTCGCCTTGGTCATCGCGGCCAGCTCGGCCGTCTCGTCGTCGTCGAGCTCGGTGTAGTCGGCGACGTGCCGGTACGGGACCACCAGCACGTGGCCGGCGTTGTACGGGTAGAGGTTGAGCACCGTGAAGACCCGCTCCCCCCGCGCCACCACCAGCCCGTCCACGTCGGTCATCGACGGGATCCGGTCGAACGGACAGTCGTCACTCCCGGGCTTGCCGCCGCCACTGATGTAGGCCATCCGGTGCGGGGTCCACAACCGGAGCAGGGCGTCCGGCACCCCGGCGCCCTGCTGCTCGACCCGCTCGACCGGCCCGTCCGTCACGCGGTGACCTCGGCGGCGGTGTTCAGCGCGTCGGGCTCGGTCAGCCGCTGCTCGACCACGGCGACGATCTCGTCGATGGCGTCGGCGATCGGGACCCCGTTGTTCTGCACGCCGTTGCGGTAGCGGAAGGACACAGCGCCGGCCGCCATGTCCTCGGCGCCGGCGATGAGCATGAACGGCACCTTCTGCTTCTGGGCCGTCCGGATCTTCTTCTGCATCCGCTCGTCGCTCGCGTCGACCTCGACCCGGATCCCGCGCTGGGCCAGAAGGGCCGCGACCTGGCTGAGGTAGTGCGCGTACTCCTCGCTGACCGGGATGCCGACGACCTGCACCGGCGCCAGCCAGGCAGGGAACGCGCCGGCGTAGTGCTCGGTCAGCACGGCGAAGAACCGCTCGATCGAGCCGAACAGCGCCCGGTGGATCATCACCGGCCGGTGCCGCTCGCTGTCGGAGCCTTGGTACTCCAGCTCGAACCGGTCCGGCAG
>JAWWOL010000072.1:0-5046 GCA_033851695.1 Frankiales bacterium | reverse complement strand
ACCTCGCCCGCGAAGGCAACGCGGTGGCCCTGATCGGGTCGGGCGACGCGGGGGTCTACGCGATGGCCAGCCCGGCGCTGGAGATGGCCGACGACAGCTTCGACGTGGTCGGCGTGCCGGGGATCACGGCCGCGCTGGCCGCGGCCTCGCTGCTCGGCGCCCCGTTGGGGCACGACCACGCCGCGATCAGCCTGTCCGACCTGCACACGCCGTGGCCGGCGATCGAGCGGCGGGTCAGGGCGGCGGCCGAGGGAGACTTCGTCGTCACGTTCTACAACCCGCGCAGCCGCGGCCGGGACCACCAGCTGCCCGACGCGCTGGACATCCTGCGGCAGCACCGTCCGCCGACCACGCCGGTGGGGCTCGTACGCGATGCATCCCGCCCGGCCGAGCGGGTTCTCCTGACCACCCTGGCCCAGGTGAGGGCCGAGGACGTCGACATGCTCACCGTCGTCGTGGTCGGGTCGTCGCAGACCGTCGAGGTGGCCGGCCGGATGGTCACACCCAGGGGCTACCGATGGGCGTGACCTACGAGATCTCCAGCTCCTGCACGGCTTGTGGCGCGTGCCTGCTCACCTGCCCCGAGCACGCGATCCGGCCCGACCCGTTCGCCCAGACGGTGCACGACCGCTGCAGCGACTGCGGCGAGTGCATCGAGATCTGCCCGGTCGACGCCATCAGCCGCCTCGATCCCGCAGCGGCCGGCGCATGACCACCAACCCGTCCTACCCGCTGCTGCTGCGGCTCGAGGGCAAGCGGGTGCTGGTCGTCGGTGCCGGGCCGGTGGCGGCGCGGCGGGCCTCCGCGATGGTTGCGGCCGGGGCCGATGTGCTGGTGGTCGCGCCGGTCATCGGCGCCGACGTACGCCGCCTCGTCGACGAGGGTGCCCTCCACGTCGCGGAGCGCCCGTACAACCCGGGCGACCTCGACGGGGTCTGGCTGGTGCACGCCTGCACCGACCAGCCGGGGGTCAACGCCGCCGTAGCCGCCGACGCCGAGGCCGACCGGGTGTTCTGCATCCGCGCTGACGACCGTGAGGCTTCGGCCGCCTGGGTGCCGGCCGTCCACCGCCAGGGTGACGTGGTCGTGGCGGTCAATGCCGGGGGAGCCCCCGCGCGGGCCAGGGCGCTGCGCGACCAGATCGCCGAGGCTCTGGTCTCCGGCAGCCAACCAGAACCGCGCACCACCACCGCAGCTGAGCCCGCCGGCGGCACCGGCATCGTGCACCTGGTCGGGGCCGGCCCCGGAGACCCCGGCCTGCTCACGCTGCGCGCCCGTGACGTCCTGCGCGAGGCCGACGTGGTGCTGCTCGACCGGCTGGTCGACCGGGCGATCCTCGCTCACCTCCGGCCCGACGCGATGGTCATCGACGTGGGAAAGCGCGGCTGGGCAACGAAAGCCGGCGAGCAGCAGGACCAGATCGAGCGGCTGATGGTCGAGCACGCCCGGGCCGGCCACCGGGTCGTCCGGCTCAAGGGCGGTGACCCGTTCGTCTTCGGCCGCGGCGGTGAGGAGGCGCTGGCCTGCGCTGCCGCCGGCATCCCCTTCGACGTCGTCCCCGGCATCAGCAGCGCGATGGCCGTTCCTGCCTATGCCGGGATCCCGGTCACCCATCGTGGGATCACCCACGACGTGGCCGTGCTGTCCGGTCACCTCGATCCCGACGACCCGGCCTCGCAGATCCGTTGGCGCGCCCACGCAGAGAGTGCCGGCACGCTGGTGGTCCTGATGGGGCTGTCCACGCTGGCCGAGGTCTGCGCCACCCTCATCCGTTACGGCCGCAGTCCCGAGACGCCCGCGGCGTCGATCGCCCGCGGGACGACTGCCACCCAGCGGGTCGTGGTCAGCGATCTCGAGCATCTCGCCGCTGCCGTCGACGACGCGCACCTGCCGTCGCCGGTGGTCACCGTGATCGGCGACGTGGTGCGGCTGCGTGAACGGATGCGCTGGTACGCAGGGGAAGCAGAGGCCAAGCCGTGACCAGAGTCGTCCATCCGATCGAAGTCCAGAGCTATGCGATCCTGCGGTCCCGTACGGACACGTCCAGCCTCCCGCCGTTGAGCCGGGCCGTGGTCGAGCGGGTCATCCATGCCAGCGCCGACATCGACTACCGCGACGACCTGGTCTGCGACGAGGACACGCTCGCCAGGGCCCAGGCTGCCCTGCGCGGTGGCGCTGCCGTCGTCTGCGACGTCGCGATGGTCGCGGCCGGCATCACCGGTGTCGGCGCACGCTGCTGGCTCAACGACCCGCGCACAGCGGCACTCGCCAAGGCGCGGCAGATCACCCGCTCCGCGGCCGGGATGCGCCTGGCGCTGGACGCCGTCGGCCCGGGGGCGCTGTGGGTCATCGGCTGCGCCCCCACCGCGCTGTTCGAGCTGCTCGCCATGGACGCCGCGCCGGCGTTGGTGATCGGCCTGCCCGTGGGTTTCGTCGGTGCGGCCGAGTCCAAGGCCGCCCTTCGCGGGTCGGGGCTGCCGGCCGTCAGCAACCGTACCGAGAAGGGGGGCTCGTCCGTGGCGGCGGCCGCCCTCAACGCGCTGCTCTACAGCGGCAGCGCGAGCGAGGGGCCGTCATGAGCACCGGTCCCGGCCTGGTCATCGTCGGTCACGGCACCAAGAGCGACGACGGTGTCGCGGAGTTCGGCCGCTTCGTGGGCCTGGTCGCCAAGCTCGCGCCGTTCGACGTGGCCGGCGGCTTCCTCGAGCTGTCCGCCCCGCCGCTGACCGACGCGGTCGCCCGGCTCTACGACCGGGGCCACCGCCGGCTGGTCGCCGTCCCCCTCGTGCTGGTCGGCGCCGGGCACGCCAAGGGCGACGTGCCTGCTGCCCTGGCGCGGGAGCGGGAGCGCCGGCCCGGGCTGTCGTTCGGCTACGGCCGCCCGCTCGGCCCGCATCCCACGTTGCTCGAGATCCTCGACGAGCGGATCGCAGAGGTGCTGCTGCCCGACGAGCGGGCCGGCACGGCCGTGGTGCTGGTCGGCCGTGGCGCGACCGACCCCGACGCCAACGCCGACATCGCCAAGACGGCAAGGCTGCTGTACGAGGGACGCGGGTTCCTCACCGTCGAGACCTCCTTCGTGTCGCTGGCCGACCCGAGCGTTCCCGTCGCGCTGGAGCGAGCCCGGTTGCTCGGCGCGCGCCGGATCCTGGTGTCCCCGTACTTCCTGTTCTCCGGCGTCCTGCCCGACCGGGTCGGCGCACAGGCGCTCGCCTGGGCGGCCGAGCACCCGGACGTCGAGGTCAGGGTGGCCGGCGTCCTCGGCCCGGACGAGCGGATCGCCCGGCTGGTCCTCGACCGCTACACCGAGGTGCTCACCGGCGACGTGCGGATGAGCTGCGACACGTGCCTCTACCGGATCGCCCTGCCGGGCTACGAGAGCAGGGTCGGCGCGCCACAGCTGCCGCACCACCACCCGGACGACCCGGCGCACCACCATCACCACTACGACTGAGCGGATGTATCTGCGGGACAGCCGGCCGCTCTGTTGGTCACGGCAGGTTGCCGAATCACTAGGGGGTTCCACCATGACCAACCAGACCATTCACATCCAGGACAAGGGCCTGCACGTGCGCCAGCTGGGCGAGCGGGTCGAGGTGCTGCAGCAGGCGTACGCCGACCCGGCGGCGTCGGAGGAGTACAGCGAGCTGTTCAAGATCATCCACTTCCCGGGCTACACGACCCCGGTGCAGCTCCGGCTCATCCTGGCCCTCGTCGAGGCCGCCGAGGTCAACCTCCAGCAGGCGGCGATGCTGCGCGGCGCCCTGCTCGAGGGCAGCCGGGCCATCATCGAGGAGTCGGCCCAGGTCTCGGTCTGAGTCACGCCCCAGCGGACCTGCAAGGATGGTCCGCATGGACCTGAGGCACCACGGTGACCGCGAGGCCCGGCCGGGACTGGTCGACCTCGCGGTCAACGTGCGCAAGGCCCCCATGCCGGCGTGGCTCGCCGATGCGCTGGCGACCGGGTTCGCCGACCTGCGCCGCTATCCCGACCCGGCGCCGGCGACGGCGGCCATCGCGGCAAGGCACGGCAGGGACCCGGCTGAAGTTCTGGTCACCTCCGGCGCCGCAGAGGCCTTCGTCCTGATCGCCCGGGCCTTCACGCCACACCGGCCCGTCGCCGTACACCCGTCCTTCACCGAGCCGGAGGCTGCGCTCACCGCTGCCGGACACCTGGTGGGGCGGGCGATTGCCGCAGCGCCAAGCTTTCTGCTCCCGGACGTCGACGAAGACGCCGACCTGGTCGTGCTGGGCAACCCGACGAACCCGACAGGGGTCCTGCACCCGCGGGAGGCCGTCCGGGCGCTGGCCCGCATCGGCCGCACCCTGGTCGTGGACGAGGCGTTCATGGACTTCGTCCCCGGCGAACCGGAGTCAGTCGCCGGGATGTCCGACGTACCAGGGCTTCTCGTCGTCCGCAGCCTCACCAAGATGTGGGGCCTCGCCGGACTCCGGATCGGCTACGTCCTGGCAGGGCCGGCCGTCGTCGAGCGGCTGCGGGAGCAGCAGCCGCTGTGGGCCGTGTCCACGCCGGCCCTGTCCGCGGCCGTCGCCTGCATGTCCGACCAGGCGCTGGACGAGGCGGCCGTCGCCGCGCAGGAGACCACCGAAACCCGGGAGCATCTCGCCCGGCAGCTGCGTACAGTGCCGGGGGTCATGGTGGTGGCGGGTGCCAGCGCCAACTTCCTGCTCCTGCACACCACCGACGGCACGGGCTTCCGGAATCTCCTGCGGGACAAGGGATTCGCCGCGAGGCGCGGTGCCACGTTCCCAGGACTCGGTGCCGACTGGACCCGGGTTACGGTGCCATCACGGAGCGTGGCTGACGCTTTGGTCCTGGCCCTGAAGTGACCCTGAGAATTGCGTAGGACCATGGCAGGCGCGGGGTGAGCCGGCGCCACGTAGCGGTGAGCCGGGCGTGAAGGTCGGATGAGAAAATGGGCCGGAAGGCCCTTTCCCGTGCTCTCATGAGAACTGTGAAGATCCTGGTCGTCGAGGACGACGTACGCATGGCCGGACTCCTGCGCCGTGGGCTCACCGCCCAGG
>JAWWOL010000053.1:0-4767 GCA_033851695.1 Frankiales bacterium | reverse complement strand
GCTGTGACCGCCTCACTGCTCGGGCCAGGCGTCGCACTGAGGAGGATGTATTGACCGCCGTACTGATTCGAACAGAGAGCCGGACGCCGTTGGCGGGCAGCTACCCCGCGGCGGTGTCGATGGCGCTAGTGGCCTTGTGCCCGTTCATCGTGTTGTCGTCGGCCTCGTTGCTGATCACGCAGCTGTCGGTCGACCTGCACACATCGGTGTTCGGAACCCAGCTCGCGGGCGCTCTCTCGGATGCCGGGTACGCCTTCGGTGCAGTCGCCGCCGCGGACCTGACCCAACGGCTACCGCCCTGGCGCGTGTACGTGCTGGCCGAAGCCACTTTCGCCGTCGGGTCGTTGATCGCCGCCACGGCGCCCGGAATCGCTGAGTACACAGTCGGCCTGGTCCTGCTGGGCATCACGACCGGGATGCTGCTGGTGGCCGCGCTGCCACCGCTCGTCACCAGACACGGCGCGGCACGGGTGCCGCTGAGCGCCGCGTTCGTGAACCTGGCGCTGTTCGGCATGGTGACGCTCGGGCCGGTCGTCGGCGGTCTCGCGGCCGCCGAGAAGGTTTGGCGGTTGCTGTTCGTCGCGATGGCCGGCGTGGCCGTTGCCGGCGTTGTGCTGGGCCTGCTCGCGTTCGAGCGCAACGACGCCCGCGCACCGCGGATGGGCTTCGACTGGTCGGCGATGCCGGTGGCGCTCGCCGCGACCGCGCTACCGTTCTTCGGCGTGTCCTGGTTGTCGCGCGGCGGGTTCGCTTCGCCGGCCTTCTACCTGCCGGTGGCTGCAGGGATGCTTGCCCTGTGCGCGCTGCTGGTGCGCCAGTACCGCAAGAAAGATCCGTTGATGCCGCTGAAGCTGGTCTCACATACCCTGCCCGTCACCGGCATCGCGACTGCCATGGTCACGGGGGCCGTGGTCACGTCCCTGGTCGAACTAGCCGTGGTGTATCTGCTGCGGGTCCAGCACCAATCGACTGCGGTGACCGGGACGATCCTTGGCGCACAGGTTCTCGGTGTCGCCGCCGCTGCGCTGTTGTTCAAGACGGTGCTGCGGACGCGATGGCTCCCCGCGTTCGCCTTGTTCGGGCTCGGGGTGGCCGGTGTGGCCGGAGTAGTGCTGCTGCTCGGGCTCCGGCCCGGTGGGTCGAACTGGGTCGTGGCGGCCGCGGGCGTCCTGCTGGGATTCGCCGCGGGTGCCGGCGTGACGCCGGGACTGTTCATGGCCGGGCTCAGCGTCCCGTCCGGTCGGCTCGGTCCGGCATTCGCCATGGTGGAGCTGCTTCGCTCTGAAGCGGCATTCCTGGTCGCCCCGATCATGGTGCAGATCGCGACGCTGTTCAGCGACCCGAGCCACGGAATCAGGCTGGCGGTACTCGTCCTCGTCCTGCTCTGCGTGGTCTGCGGTGCGCTGATTCTCGCTGTGCTGCTCCTGGGCGGCGCGCGTCCGCACGCCCCCGACCTCGAGCTGTGGGTCGGCGGCGAGCAACCGGCCTACCACTCACCACGGCTCGCCGCCGCCATCCGGCACCTCTGATGGCGCTCCTTCGCGGTGGCATCACCCGAGCACGTCGACTCGATCTGGTCCGGAGCCACCCGGCCTGGTGGAGAGCCTGAAGCCACGCCTGCTCCGGTCCGGCAGCGACTCAGCGAGGGTGCGGCGGCCCACCGGGAGCGGTGAGCGGCAGCGCGATCTGCACAATGGTGCCCGCACCGGGCGGGCTGCGTACCGAGATCCGTCCGCCGAGGGCCTCCACCCGGTCGGTGAGACCGACCAGGCCCGAGCCGCGGTTGAGGTCGGCGCCGCCGCGTCCGTCGTCCCGTACGCGGATGCGTAACACGTCATCGCTGATGTCCGCCTGGACGTCGATGACGGTCGCAGCGGCGTGCTTCGCGGTGTTGGTGAGCGCCTCGGAGACCACGTAGTAGGCAGCGAGCTCGATCGGCTCGGGGAGTCGCCGGTCGACGCCGACATCGAGGTGGATGGGGACGGCGGACCGGCGGGCAAGCGCGTTGAGCGCAGGGCGCAGCCCTCCCTTGGCGAGGGCGGGCGGGTGGAGGCCGCGGGCGATCTCGCGCAGCTCCTCCAGTACCTCGGTCACCTCGTCGGCCACCAGGTACATCTGAGCTGTCAGCTCGCGGGCCTCGGGCGCCGGCGACGCCTGCACCGTGCTGCGCAGCTGCAGCGCGACGGAGACCAGCCGCTGCTGGACGCCGTCGTGCAGATCCCGTTCGATGCGGCGGCGGGTGGTGTCGGCGGCGGCTACGATCCGCGCCCGCGAGGCGGTCAGCGCGGCCCTGGCCTCGGCATTGGCGATAGCGGTGGCGACGAGTTCCGTGAAGCCAGTCAGCCGCACCTCGGTGTCCGCAGGCTGCTCTGAAGCGGACGCCACGATCATGACCCCCCACAGCTGGCCCTCGGCGCTGATCGGTACGCCGACGATCGAGCGTATGCCCCGTTCGCGGGCGAGGGCAGCCGGCTCACCAGAGGTGTCGGAGAAGTCATCGATCCGCGCGGCCCGGCCGGTCTGGAACACCAGCGTGGACACGTTCCGCCCGCCGAGCTGCAGCCGGGTGCCCACGGCAATGGGCGATGCCGCGGTGCCTGACCATGCTCCGACGATCGATTCGGTGCCATCCGTGTCGTACCGGCTCAGGCCTATCTCGTCGGCGGAGAGGACCCGGCCCACCTCCGCGGCCACCGCGGCGAAAATCTGGTCCGGCTGCGACGCGCGGGCGACCAGGGTCGCCACCCGGCGCAGCGCGCCCTGCTCCTCGGCGAAGCCGCGCAGCTCCACCCGCGCCTGTGCGTTGGCGATGGCGGTGGCGACCAGCTCGGTGAAGGCCGCGAGCCGGACCTCCGTGTCCGCCGGCAGCAGCTTCTCGCGGGTGGACACCACGCTCATGACGCCCCACAGCCGTCCCTCGACGCTGATCGGCACGCCGACGGCCGAGCGGATGCCCCATGCGTCGGCGACGTCGGCGAGCGGTCCGCTGGCCTGGGTGTAGTCATCGATCCGCGCCGGTCGGCGCGTCTGGAACACCAGCGTCGGCACGTTCCGTCCGCCGATGTGAACCCGGGTACCGACAGGGAAGGGCAAGGTGCCGCTGCTGCTCCAGACGCCGAGGGCCGTGGCCGCGCCGTCTGGGTCGTACCGATTGAGGAGGGTGATGTCGCAGCCCGGCAGCCGCCCGACCTCCTCGGCGACCGCGGCGAACACTTCCTCCGGTGCCGGCGCCCGGGCCACCAGCGTCGCCACCCGGCGCAGCGCGGCCTGCTCCTCGGCGAAGCCCCGCAGTTCCACCCGCGCCTGTGCGTTGGCGATCGCGGTCGCGACCAGCTCGGTGAAGGCGGCCAGCCGCGCCTCGGTGCCCGTCGGCAGCGGGTCGTCCCGCGTGTACGCGACGATGATGACGCCCCACAGCCGCCCCTCGACGCTGATCGGCGCACCCACTGACGAACGGAACCCCCAGTCGCGGGTGCCGACCTTCCCGATGGCGCCCGAGACGTCGGCGTAGGCATCCATGCGGGCCGGCCGACCGGTCCGGACCACCCGCGTCGTCACGTTCCTGCCGCCGAGCTGAAACCGGCTGCCGACCTGAGTCGGCGGGGCGGCCCCGGTGCTGGTCCAGGTGCCGACGACCGTGATCGCGTCGTCCGGGTCATGCCGGACCAGGACCGTGTAGTCGACCCGCAGTAGCCGCCCGACCTCGGCGGCGACGGCGGTGAACATCTTCACCGGCGGCGCCCCGGTCGCGACCAGCGTCGCCACCCGGCGCAGTGCGGCCTGCTCCTCGGCGAAGCCCGCCAGCTCGCCGCGGGCGTGGGCGTTGGCGATCGCGGTGCTGACCAGCTCGGTGAACCCGGTCAACCGAGCCTCGGCGTCGTCGGGGAATGGCCGATCGGCGGTGGAAGACGCGAAGACGACACCCCACATGCGCCCCTCGACCACGATCGGGACCCCAACGAACGTCCGCAGCCCGAGCGCGCGGGCCTCCTGCACGAACGTCCCGGCGGCAGGGAGGTCCGCCGGCCCGCGCCGCCACGGGCGCCCGGTCTCCCGCATCCATCGCAGCTCCTCATCGATGGGACGGCTGGAGCCGATCGGCAAGTCGATGTGCCGCGCGCTCCAGGCAGCCACGAGCGTGACGCTGTCATCGGGCTCAAACCGCAGCAGCGCCGTGTTGTCGGCGTTCACCAGCCATCCGGTCTCCTCCGTGACAGCCGCGAACAACTCCTCCTGCGAGACCCCGCGCGCGACGAGCATCGCCACCCGCCGCAGCGCCGCCTGCTCCTCGGCGAGGACGCCCGCCTCGGCGCGAACTGGCACCCGCACCGCCTCCTGGCGCTCGGCCGGCTCGGGCATGTAGTAGCTGCGACACGACACGATGCGCCCCTCGCGCACCCGGCAGATCTCACATGCCGTCCCCTGCCGGCGAGAGTGCCCGCTGGCAGGATCGCCGGTCACGAGGTCGATCTCAGCGACGATCGTGTCGCCGGACTCGGCGACGATGCGCTCGGAGGCGATGTAGAGCCCTGGGAACTGGGTCACGCTCCCGACCCCATACGCGACCGCGGCGTCCACGCCGCGAAACGGCACGCCGTCGACCAGGAGCTCGACGTCGGCGTCGAACAGGTCGCGCCAGCCGTCGAAGTCACGCTCGTTGAACGCCCGGTGATAGCGGGCGAGCAGCGCCGCGAAGCTCATGCCCATCGGCTAGCTTCCCACCCGCACGCCCGCGACCGGTCGGGCCCCGAGGGGGACCAAGGTCGC
>JAWWOL010000048.1:0-5103 GCA_033851695.1 Frankiales bacterium | reverse complement strand
GCTGCGGCAAGATCGCCCAGCCGGCGTCGCTGCTCAAGCAGCGGATGCCGGTCGAGCAGGCGGTCGCGGCGATCGAGGAGAGCGGCGCCCCGATGGTGTCGATCGCCGGCGGCGAGCCGTTGATGCACCCCCAGATCGACGAGATCGTGCGGCAGCTGCTCGACCGCAACAAGATCGTCTTCCTGTGCACCAACGCCATCCTGATGCCCAAGCACCTGCACAAGTTCAAGCCGCACCGCAACTTCGCCTGGATGGTGCACATCGACGGGCTGCGCGAGCGGCACGACGAGTCGGTGGCCAAGGAGGGCGTGTTCGACCAGGCGGTCGCGGCGATCAGGCAGGCCCAGGCCGCCGGCTTCCGGGTGAACACCAACACGACCTTCTTCGACACGGACACCCCGCAGGACGTCATCGAGGTGCTCGACTACCTCAACGACGAGCTGCACGTCGACAACATGCAGATCTCGCCGGGTTTCGCGTACGAGAAGGCGCCGGACCAGGAGCACTGGCTCGGCGTCGAGGAGACCAGGTCGCTGTTCCGCAAGTCGTTCGCGGACGGCCGCCGGCGCAAGTGGCGGCTCAACCACTCGCCGGTGTTCCTCGACTTCCTCGAGGGCAAGCGCGACCTCGACTGCACCGCCTGGGCGATCCCGTCCTACTCCCTGCTCGGGTGGCAGCGCCCGTGCTACCTGCTCGACGACGGTTATGCCAAGACCTACCAGGAGCTGCTCGACGACACCGACTGGTCGGCCTACGGGCGCGGCCGCAACCCCAAGTGCGAGAACTGCATGGCGCACTGCGGCTACGAGCCGACCGCGGTGTTCGCCACGATGGGGTCACTGCGGGAGTCCGTACGGGCGGCGGCCGGCCGCTGAGCCGGCCCGAGCGGTCAGCCGAACCGGCGCTCCAGCGCGCGGTAGACCGCCGGGGCCGCCGAACGCAGCCTGATCGGCAGCCACAGCCAGCGTGGGACGACCCGCCGGCGACCTCCGTCGGCCAGGAGCCGCACCGCCGCGCGGGCGACCCGCTCGGGTGGCATCGGCCGGGGGAACCTGCGGTCGTACGGGCGGCCGCGGCGCTCGAAGAAGCCGGTGTCGACGACCCCCGGCAGCAGCGTCGCCACGGTGACGCCGCCGTCGCGTACCTCCTCGCGGAGCACGTCGGCGAACATCTCGACGGCCGCCTTCGAGGCCGAGTAGACCGTCTCCCCCGGCACCCCGAGGGCTCCGGCGATCGAGGTGACGAACAGCAGCCGGCCCGACCCCTGCGCCAGCATCGGGCCCAGGCAGGCCCGCGCCAGCTGCAACGGGGCGGTGACGTTGACCTCCACCAGCTCGGCGAGGGCCTCGGGGGTCATTGCGGCCACGTCACCGGCGAAGCCGAGCCCGGCGTTCGCCACCAGGAGGTCCACCCGCCCGTACGTCGCCAGAGCGTGGGCCACCACCCGCTCGGCGCTGCCGGGCTGCCGCAGGTCGCACTCGAGCGAAGCCCCGCCGGTGCGGGCGGCCACCTCCGCCAGCTGGCCGGAGTCGCGCCCGACGGCGACGACGAGGACACCCTGGTCCGCCAGGGCCTCCGCCACCGCGCGGCCGATACCCTTGGTAGCACCGGTGACCACGGCCACCGAGCCGCTCAGCCCGACGGTCGGGGAGCGCAAAACAGCTCGACGGCGGCCGCGGCGTGGCATGTGATAGTTCTACCTCGATTGGGGATGCGCTCCGCGGGCACGCGCCTGGGGAGGGCTACCGGGAAAGGCGGCGGCGATGCTGGTCCTGGTCATCCCCCTCGCCTTGCTGGCGGCGCTGCTCTACGCGTTCTCGGACTTCTTCGAGCAACGGGCCGCGAGCCTGGACGCACGTACCGTCAAGAACTTGCCAGCGATCCCCGACGACCGGCCGAGGCTGGTACGCACCCTCTCCAGCGTCGCCCGCACCATGCGCCGGCTGGTGCGCAACCGCCGGTGGTTCGCCGGCTGGGCGATCGGCACGGTGGCGCTGTTCGTCCAGGCCGCTGCGCTGCACCTCGGGTCGGTCGCCGTCGTCCAGACCCTGCAGGTGACCACGCTGCTGTTCGCCATCCCGCTCTCGACGGTTTACGGGGGCGCCCGGGCCGGCTGGCGCGACTATGCCGGCGGGCTCCTGGTCTGCATGGGCCTGGTGGCGGTCATCGCGGTGCGTGGCGGCGCCCAGGAGCCCGATCGCGACCGGCCCTCCGTCTTCCTGTTCGTGCTGGTGGCGCTGATCGTCGCGAGCCTGGTCCTGGTTGCCGGGCGGTCCCCCGGCCCCGTACGGGTCACGACGCTCGCCACGGCGGCTGGGGTGGCGTTCGGCAGCAGCGCCGCCCTGGTGAAGCTGACCACCAACGACCTGACCAACCTCGGGGTGGGCGGCACGGCACGGGACTGGCCGGGCTACGCGCTGGCGGTCGCGACCGGCACCGGTCTGGTCATCCAACAGCTGGCCTTTGCCTCCGGGCGGCTGGCCGCGGCGACCACGGCGATGATCGTGGCCAACCCGGTGGTGGGCTACGTCATCGCGGTCCTGGGCTTCGGCGAGCACCTGCCCCAGGCACCGGGGCGGTTGCTCGGGATCGCCTTGGGCGGCGTCTGCGCGGTCGTGGGAGTGACGATCCTGGCGCACTCCCCCGTGCTGTTCGGCGACGACGAGGCGGACGACGGTCCCTCTGGTGACCGGAGACTCGTCGACTACAGCACGCGCGGCTGACGTGGGCATGCCGCGGACCCTGGTCCTGACCGGGCACTTTCCCCCGGCCCACGGCGGCGTGCAGCGGTTCACCTGGGAGCTGGTCCGCCGGCTGCCGCCCGACCGGGTGGTCGTGGTCGCACCCGACGACCCGGACGCCGCGGCCTTCGACCGCACCCTGCCGTTCCCGGTGGTCCGACGGCGCGGCTACCGGCTCAGCCTGGACCTGCGCCGGGTCGCCCAGGAGCACGGCAGCACCGCCGCCTGGATCCCTGCCGCCGCCCCGATCGGCCTGTTCGCCCCCAGCCTTCGCCGGGCCGGTGTCCGCACCGTGGTGGCCTCGACCCACGGTCAGGAGCTGGGCTGGCTGCGCGCCGGCCCGACCCGAGGAGCGCTGCGCGAGATGTCGACCTGGCTCGACGCGGTCACGTTCCTGACCTGCTACACCCGCGACCGGCTCGCCACCGTGACCGGCAGCGTCCCGATGCACCGTCTGGTCGGCGGGGTCGACCTGCAGGTCTTCGGCGGTGTCGCCGGCGAGCCTCGCGAGGCAGGGCGCCCGCGGGTGGTCACGGTCGGCCGGCTGGTGCGCCGCAAGGGGCAGGACAACCTGCTCCGCGCCTGGCCCAAGGTGCTCGCCGGCCAGCCCGATGCCGTCCTCACGATCGTGGGCACCGGCCCGTACGAGAAGCGGCTGCGCGAGCTCGCGGCCGACCTGCCAGAGAACACTGTGGAGTTCCTGGGAACTCTGCGGGAAGATCGCCTGGTGCAGACGCTGCGCCGCTCCCACGTGCTGGTGACCCCCAGCCGCGATGACCGCCGCGGGCTGCAGACCGAAGGACTGGGCCTGACCACGCTCGAGGGCTCGGCGGCCGGGCTGCCCGTGGTCGTCGGCCGTTCCGGGGGCAGCCCCGACTCGGTCCTGGACGGACGCACCGGCTTCCTGGTGGACGCCGAGCCCGAGGCCTTGTCCGCCGCGATCACCACCCTGCTGGGCGACCGCCGGCTGGCGTCGCGGCTGGGCGCCGCCGGCCATCAGTGGGTGCGAGAGGCGTGGAGCTGGGACACCTCGGCCGCCCAGCTGCGCGAGCTGCTGGCCCTGGACGGCGCGGCGATGTCGGAGAGGTCCGGATGAGGTCCGGATAAAACGATCGATCCGAGGACTCCGGAGCCCTATCCAGGGCATACGGCGCCCGCGAGCTTGCGCGGAAAGGGGCTGGTGCAGCCGTGACGATGTCCGAGACGAGGAGACTGTCGCGCCCGTTGGAGGCGGCCGGGGCCTGGGGGGCCACCATCGTCGGGCGCGCGCTCGCGGGCCTGGTCGGCGTCCGGGCCGCTGGCCCGCGGGCCACCCAGGCCTCCCGCTCCGACCGGTCTGGACGCGCCGTACGCCGGGCCGCGGAGGGCCGGGCGCGATGACGCACTGGGAGGCTGCCCACCCCGCCCCTGACGGGCTGCGGGACCTGCTGCCTCTCCTGGCTGAGGCGCTGCCCGACGTGCTGGACGAGGCAACGGACCTGCTGCGGGACGGCTGGCCCGACTACGCGGAGTTCCTCGAGCAGCACCGTGACGAGGTCGCAGCAGCCGCGCCGCTCGCGCTCGACCGCATCCTCACCGGCCCCCAGCAGACCCGCCCGGCCGGCCGCAGCCCGGGGACCGAGGCAGGCACCGACCTGCTCAGCACCGTGTTCGAGGAGATCGGCCGGACCCAGTGGCGGCAGGGAAACCCGCTGGCGTTCCTGCTCTCCGCCTACCAGACCGGCGCCCGGGGGGCCTGGCGGCAGATCTCGCGGATGGCGGTCGAACAGGGCGTCGCCGCCGCCGAGCTGGCGCTGCTCGCCGACGGGCTGTTCGGCTTCGTCGACCAGCTGTCCACCGCGTCCGCGCACGGCTACGCCGCCGAGCACTCGGAGGCAGCGGCCGGCCGGGAGCGGGCGCGGGCCGACCTGGCCGACCTGCTGCTCGCCGGCCGGGGTGACCACCGGGCCATTGACGAGGCCGCCTACCGGGCCGGCTTCGAGCTGCCCCTGACGGCGACAGTGGTGCTGGTCGACCGTGACAACGCGGCAGCGCTGGACGCGCTCACCCGGGGCAGTGGCGACGGCTGGTTGCCGATCAAGCGGACCGACGGTTACGGGGTGATCCTGAGCGACCCGGCCGCTCCGGGCCGGCGCCGGCGACTTGCCGAGCTGTTGGCCGGTTCGGCCGCCGTGGTCGGTCCCACCGTCTCGCTGCCGAAGCTGCCACCCTCGTTGCGGATGACCCGGATCGCCTTGCGGCTGCGCCACGAAGGCGTTCTCACCGAGGACCCGGTGTTTCTCGACGAGCATCTCGATGCGGTCATCGTGCACCAGGACGACCGGTTGCTGGCCGCCCTCGAGGAGCGGGTGCTCCAGCCGCT
>JAWWOL010000526.1:0-7251 GCA_033851695.1 Frankiales bacterium | reverse complement strand
CGGGCGCGCTCTCGGTGGTCTCGCTCATCGGTTCGGTCACCCTGCCATTCTGTCGGTCCTACGCGCAGAGGATAGGTGACGGAGCCGCTCGTGTGGTGATCGTTATCGGCCAGGCGCACAAAACCGGCCGCTGAAACGGTACAGAGGTCACGCCGCGGAGCCCAGACGGGCCCGGGCTGCCTTGAGGTGCGGCCCCTCGAGGCGGTCGGCCGGCAGCGCCAGCAGGGTCGTACGCAGTGCGCGGGCGGCGGCGGTCGTGGCCAGGTCGGCCCCCGGCAGCGCGGCCAGCCCGCCGAGACCGGGGCCGTACATCGACTTCGACCAGCGGGGCAGCAGCGCGAACCCCAGCGAGGCGAGCCCGGCCCAGGCCGGCCGGGCGGGGGTCGCCAGCTGGGCCCAGAGCGGCATCGGCGGGGCGAGGACGAACGCGGCGGCCCGTCGCGCCTCGCCGGTGATCCGCAGCTGCGGGCGGACCTGGTCGAAGTACGAGGCCAGCGCACTCTCCGAGCCGGGCACCAGGCCCTCGTCGAGCCCGACCAGCGGCGCCAGGCGCACCTGCTCGGCGACGTAGGCGTCTGCCTCGCCCTCGGCCAACGGCCCGCCGCACCGCCGGTAGGTATGGAGGAACGAGTCGACCAGGCAGCAGTGCACCCAGAGCAGGAGCGCCGGGTCGTCGGCGGCGTAGGGCAGGCCGGTCTCGGCGTCGGTCCCGCGCACCTGGCTGTGGATCGTGCGCAACCGCTCGGCGGCCGGCTCGATCTGCGCGAGGGTGCCGTAGGTCGTCAGCCCGATCCAGCCGGCGGTCCGCATCAGCCGGCCCCACGGGTCGCGCCGGAAGTCCGAGTGGTTGGCGACGCCGGCCATCGCGAGGGGGTGCAGCGCCTGGAGATAGAGCGCGCGCAGGCCGGCGAGTCCCATCACCGGGTCGGCGTGCAGCCGCCAGGTGACGTCGTCTGGGGTGAACAGCCCGGGCTCAGGGGTCATGTCTCGAGCCTGTCACGAGGACGCTGCTCGCGCCTCCCGAGCAGTCAGCTCGTCGACCGAGGCCCAGAAGTCCAGCAGTACGCGGGCCGTGGCGTCTGCCTGCTCGACGGCGGGGGAGTGCATCGCGCCCGGGATCACGGCGTGCGCGGCCCCGAGCCGCCCCGCCATGTCCGCCTGCACCGCCGGGGGCCACGCGTCGTCGTCCTTCCCGTACGCGACCAGCACCGGGACGCCCGTGGCCCGCAGCGCATCGGTGCGGTCCGGTTCGGCGAGCAGTTCGTCGCCCATGACCAGCAGGCCGGTCGCGGAGCTGGCGTAGAACCTCCGGTGCCGGAACGCCTCGACCTCGGCAGGCAGCTCCTCGGCGCTCTCCATGTACTCCCACACCCCGTCCTTGCCGCGCTCGAGCAGGACCGGCCGCAGCGCGACGATCCGCTCGGCCCGGTCCCCCGGGATGGCCGATGGGCCGGAGTCGAGCAGGGTCAGCGAGCGGAACCGGCCCGGGTCCTCGATCGCGGCCGCACGTGCGACCAGGCCGCCGAAGGAATGGCCGACGACGTGGGCCGGCTCGTCGCCCAGCAGGTTGAGCAGGTCGCCGGCGAGCGCCGGGATCCCGTACGAGCCCGGGTCCTCGTCACCGACGGACTCGTACTGTCCGCGCTGGTCGTAGGCGATGACCCGGTGGCCGGCGGCGGTGAGCTGCTCGAGGATGCTGAGGAAATCCTCCTTGCTGCCGGTGTAGCCGGGCACGAGCACGGCGGTCGGCCGGGTCTGCCGCACCGGAGTCGCCTCGATCGCCGCCAGGCCGGCGCGGGTGACGGCTCGGGCGCGGGCGGGGAGCCGCAGTGAGTTCGGCGTACTCATCGGCCGAGCGTACGCGGCAGGGCGTGCAGCACGACGTCGCGCAAGCCGCCGTCGTCGACGCTCGCCGTCAGGTAGGTGCAGGCGGGCTGGCTCCTGCGGTCCGTCGGGGAGCCGGGGTTGAGCAGCCTGATCCCGCCGGGAGTCACGCTGTCCCAAGGGATGTGGCTGTGGCCGAAGACCAGCAGGTCGGTGCCCGGGTAGTCGGCGTCCACCCGTTGCTCCCGGCCGGTCCGGGGTCCCGTCTCGTGCACCACCGCGACCCTGAGGCCGTGCCAGGTCGTACGGGCGACCTCGGGCAGCCGGGCGCGCAGCTGCGGCCCGTCGTTGTTGCCGTGGACGCCGACGAGGATCGCCGCGCGCGCCTCCAGCCGGTCCAGCAGCGCGACGTCGACCCAGTCCCCCGCGTGGACGACGACGTCGGCCCGGTCGACCTCGGCCCAGACCTCGGGCGGCAGGTCCCTGGCCCTCGCCGGGACGTGGGTGTCCGCCAACAGCAACAGGCGCATACCAGCAGTCTGCCGGTATGCGCCTGGTGCAAGCCGTCTGGGTCAGACGCCGTTCGCGACGTCGTCGAGCGTGAGGTTGTCCACCACCATGTCGGTGACCCCGTCGAAGCGGCCGCACTCGACGCACCGGACGCCCACGGCGAGCCAGCTCACCCGGGGACCGTCTTCGCCCGGCTCGGCGTGCGCCCCGATGGCGACCTCGGCGATCGACTGCTGGCAGCCCTTGCAGCACCACATCGCGGGGTAGTTCCAGTGCTCGGCCGAGTCGAGCAGGTGGGAGACCTCGCCGCAGGACAGGCAGCGCCGGCGGGCGATGCCGTTGTGCGGGTCGCCCTCGACGTAGAACCACGTCGCCGGGGCGTCGCCGTGCTTGTCGCTGCTACACGCGGTCTGCAGGGTGTGGGTCACCGCGGGACAACCGCTGAGACCGGACATCCACGCCTTCAGATCCTCGGCGTCCTCGCCGGTCCGGTGTCCCGCCACCGTTTGCAACACCATGTGCGTCCTCCTTGGCTCACCACCACGTCGACCGGCCGGGCGCCGATCTTTACGCGATCGGCCGACGGATTCCGGCAGATGGCGCAGTGGAAAGCGGTCACAAGCCTTGCAAGAAGGCAATCTCGTACGATCCGGGCGCGGGTTCGTGGAACATCGTTGGCGTTCCCGCAGGGACGATGGCCCACAAACGCGGGTCAGTCGGTGGCGGGCTCGGACGCTGCCGCGCCCGAACCGCCTGAGCCACCGCCGCGACCACCGCGACGGCGGCGTCGGCGGGCCGGTGCGTCCCCCGCGGCGGCCGGGGACGTGACGGACTCGGTGGGCTCGCCTGCCGATGCCTCTACTGCTTCGCCGCCGGCCGGCTGCCCGCTGCGCGTACGGGTGCGGGAACGCTGGCGGGGCGTGCGGGGTGCCCGCTCGGCCTTGTCGCCCTCGGCCGGTGCGTCCTTGGAGCGTGACCGCGAGCCGCCACCGGCGGGCTTCGCCGTCGGGGCCTTGCGCGAGCGGCCGGTCTCGCCGAGGTCCTCGAGGGTCTCGGCGTCGAGGCCGGCCCGGTGCCGGTCTGCTCGCGGCAGGGTGCCGGTCGCGGTACGGGGGATGTCGAGGGCCTCATACAGCGAGTCCGACGTGGAGTAGGTCTCCGGCGGGTCCGGGAACGGCAGCTGGAGGACCTGGTTGATGCCGTTCCAGCGGGCCACGTCGTCCCAGTCGACGAAGGTGATCGCGACGCCGTTCTCGCCGGCCCGGCCGGTGCGGCCGATGCGGTGCAGGTAGGTCTTCTCGTCCTCGGGACAGGTGTAGTTGACGACGTGGGTGACGTCCTTGACGTCGATGCCACGAGCGGCCACATCGGTGGCCACCAGCACGTCGACCTTGCCGGCGCGGAACGCCCGCAGTGCCTGCTCACGCTGGCCCTGGCCGAGGTCGCCGTGGACCGCGGCGGCCGCGAAGCCGCGCTCGGTGAGGTCGAGGGAGAGCTTGTCGGCAGCTCGCTTGGTGCGGGTGAAGATGATGGTGAGACCCCGCCCGTTGGCCTGCAGGATGCGGGCCAGCATCTCCGGCTTGTCCAGCGGGTGGGCGCGGAAGATGTGCTGCGCGGTCGTGGGGACCGTGCGGTTCTCCTCCGGCTCCTCGGCGCGGACCGTTGTCGCCTGCCGCATGTAGCGCCGGGACAGGGTCAGCACCGCCGAGGGCATGGTGGCGGAGAACAGCATGGTCTGCCGGTTGGTGGGCAGCTGGGCGACGATCTTCTCGACGTCGGGCAGGAAGCCCAGGTCGAGCATCTCGTCGGCCTCGTCCAGCACCAGCACCCGGACGCCGGTCAGGTTGAGCGTGCCCTGGCGGGACAGGTCGAGCAGCCGGCCCGGGGTGCCGACGACGACCTCGACGCCCGCCTTGAGCGAGGCGACCTGTGGCTCGTACGAGCGGCCGCCGTAGATCGTCAGGACCCGGACACCGCGGGTCTTGCCGGCGATCTCGATGTCGCTGGCCACCTGGATGGCGAGCTCACGGGTGGGGACGACGACCAGGGCCTGCGGGCGGCCGTCGCCGGGCGCGTCCGCCCGCTCGAGGATCGGGACGGCGAAGGCGAGGGTCTTGCCGGTGCCGGTGCGGGCCTGGCCGATGATGTCGTGGCCGGCCAGGGTCAGCGGGATGGTCAGGGCCTGGATGGCGAACGGCTCGACGATGCCGACAGCCTCGAGGGCGTCGCAGGTTTCTTGTCGTACACCGAGATCGCGGAACGTGCTCAGGGCAAACGCCTCTCAAAGGGCGGGAGGTCGACGCGAAATCGGGCTCCGCTCGCGCCGCGCGAGAATCAGGCGGCAGGCGCGGGAGCAGCGACCTGGCGACCGCACCGCTGCGGTCGTACGAGGCGCCAGGGTGTCCGGAAGCCTCGGTTACCGGTCCAGTCTACCTGCCGCGCCGGATAGGGTCGGGAGCGCAACACCGCGGGTCGCAGCGGCAACCGCGACGAACAGCGACGAACCGCGACGAAACTGCCAGCCGAGGGAGCAACCGTGTCCGACACGCCAGCCGACGAGCGGCCCGCCGCCGAGGCGACGGCAGCGGCCGACGCCTCCAACGCCGCCGTCGTCGACCTGCTCGGCGTCCTCGCGTACGGACAGCTCATCGCCTTCGAGCACCTCGCCGACGACGCCCGGCTGGCGCCGACCCTGCCGGACAAGGCGGCGCTCGGTGGGATGGCCGTCGCGGAGTACCAGCACTACGAGCGGATCGCGGGATACCTGCGGACGATCGGTGTCGACCCGTTCGTGGCGATGGAGCCGTTCGTGGCGCCGCTGGACGCCTTTCACGACCTGACCGCGCCCAGCGACTGGCTGGAGGGGTTGGTCAAGGCCTTCGTCGGCGACGGCATCGCCACCGACTTCTACCGCGAGGTGGCGACGTTCCTCGATGCCGAGGCGGAGGCGCTGGTCGTCGAGGTGCTCTCCGACAGCGGGCACGCGGCCTTCGCGGTCGAGAAGGTGCGCGCCGCCATCGGGGCAGATCCGACCGTGGCCGGGCGCCTCGCTCTGTGGGGTCGCCGGCTGGTGGGCGAGGCGCTCGTCCAGGCACAGCGGGTGGCCGTTGACCGTGAGGCGCTGACCGGACTGATCGTCGGTGGGGCGACCGCGTCGGGCGGCCTGGCGGAGCTGGGCCAGATGCTCGCCCGGCTCACCGAGGCGCACACCAAGCGGATGGCCCAGCTGGGCCTGCGGGCCTAGCTGCAACCCGTACGGGGTGCTAGGAGCCGAAGCCGACCCGGCGACCCTCGGGCTCGCCCAGCTCGACGTAGGCGATCTTCTCGGCCGGAATGAAGACCTTGCGGCCCTTCTCGTCGACCAGGGTGAACAGTCCGAAGTCGGCCTTCAGTGCCTCGTGGAGCAGCTTCTCGACGTCGTCGGAGGACGCGCTGGTCTCGAGCACGATCTCGCGGGGCGCGTACTGCACGCCGATCTTGACCTCCACCGGGGCCTCCTGATCTCTCGGTCGCTGCGGGCACTGCCTTGTCCCGCCAGGCTAGTCGACCATGACCGTGGCCGACCGGGGACGACCTACGCCGTCGGCGAAACCGGTCCGTCCTCCGTACGGGGGAAGCCGGAGATGCCACGCCAGGTCAGGTTGCCCAGCAACCGGATCGCGTGCTCGCGGTCGATCAGCCCCGGCGACTGCAGCCACCACCGGGCGGCGACCTCGGCCAGCCCCATCATGCCGATGGAGAGCAGGTGGGCCTCTGCCGGCCCGGAGCCGGTGTCCTTGGCGATCGTCTCGGCGACCGCCTCGGCGCAGTCGGTGTGCATCCGCTCGACCCTGGCCGCGACCATCGGGTCGTTGCGCAGGTCGGACTCGAAGACCAGCCGGAAGGCACCGGCGGTGTCGGTGCTCTCGGCGGTGACGAAGTCGAAGTAGGCCGCCACGCAGCCGTCGACCCTGGCCTTGTTGTCGGTGGTCGAGCTCAACGCCTGTCGTACGCGGCGGACGAGGCCGTCCGCGTGTTGGTCGAGCAGCGCGAGGTAGAGGTCGAGCTTGCCCGGAAAGTGTTGGTACAGCACGGGTTTGCTGACACCAGCGCGTTCGGCGATGTCATCCATGGCGGCCGCGTGGTAGCCCAGCGCGACGAAGACCTCCTGCGCCGCCCCGAGCAGCTGCTTGCGCCGCGCCGACCGCGGCAGGCGGGCGCTGCGCTGCCGGTTCGGTGCCAGTTCTTGAGGCTCGGGAGTCGGCGGCCTCTGGGTTGGTGAGCTCACCTGCACCCCCTTCCGCCTCGGCCCGGCGACAGTCTACCGATGAGTAACCACGCCGTGAATCACACCGGGTAGACGTCGAGCTCGGTCGCTTTGACGGCGCACCACACCGGGGCGCCAGGCACCAGGCGGAGCTCGGCGACGGCAGCCGCGGTGAGGTCGACCAGGACGTTCGGCGGCCCGTCGACGGCGGCCCGGATGGTGTCGCCGCGGCTCTCCAGGCTGCGTACGCGCCCGGCCCAGCTGTTGCGCGGGCTGCCGTGCGGCTGCTCGGCGAACAACGAGATCGCCGAGGGCCGCAGGGCGAGGTAGACCGGCCCGTGGTGCTGCTCGGCCACGGTGAGGGACACGCCGTCGGCGAGCGCGACGTGGGTCCCGTCCGCCCGCCCGAGCAGCAGGTTGAGCCCGACCAGCCGGGCCACGTAGTCGGTACGGGGCGCACGGGCGACGTCGACCGGAGTCCCGGACTGCACCACGCGGCCGCCCTCGATCACGACCAGGTGGTCGGCGAGGACCAGGGCGTCCAGCGGGTCGTGGGTCACCAGGACCGTGGCGCCGTCGAACCCGTCCAGGTGCGTGCGCAGGTCCGTCCGCACGGTCATCCGGGTGCCGGCGTCCAGGGCGGCAAGCGGCTCATCGAGCAGCAGCAGCCG
>JAWWOL010000517.1:0-7105 GCA_033851695.1 Frankiales bacterium | reverse complement strand
GCCGGGACCCGATGTTGCCTTATGCCGCAACGGTTCTCGCCGCCCGGGACATCGCCGCCGAGCTCGGCGCGGTGGCGACGTTCGGCAAGGTCCGGGTCGAGCCCAACGGCACCAACGCCATCGCCTCGGCCGTGCACGGCTGGCTCGACGCACGGGCAGCTGACGACGACACCGTACGGGAGCTGGTCGGCGGGATCACCGCGGCTGCCGCCCAGTCGGCGTCCGCGCATGGCGTCGCGGTCGAGGTGGTCTGCGAGTCCTCCACGCCTGAGGTCGCCTTCGGAGATGCCCTGCGGGATCGGCTCTCCGGCGTCCTCGGTGGCGTGCCTTCGCTGCCGACTGGGGCCGGCCACGACGCCGGCATCCTCTCGGCCCTGGTGCCGACTGCGATGCTGTTCGTCCGCAACCCGACCGGTGTGAGCCACAGCCCCCACGAGCAGGCCAGTGCCGACGACTGCGTGGCCGGCGTGCTCGCGCTGGCGATGGTGCTCGAGGACCTGGCCCGGTGACGACCTCGTACTGGGCCGAGAATGCCTGGCTGGGCGGCGATACCGTCACCCCGGGGGTGCTGATCACCGTCGAGGACGGGGTCATCACCGGCATCGCCAGCGCACCGCAAGCCGACGGCGCGACCACGCTCTCCGGCGTGACGATCCCCGGCCTGGCCAACGCGCACTCCCACGCGTTCCATCGGGCGCTGCGGGGCCGCACCCAGCGGGACAAGGGCACGTTCTGGACCTGGCGCGAGCAGATGTACGCCGTCGCGGCACGGCTCACGCCGGACTCGTACTTCGCGCTGGCCCGTGCCACCTACGCCGAGATGGCACTGTCGGGGATCACCTGCGTGGGGGAGTTCCACTACCTGCACCACGACGTTGAGGGAAAGCCTTACGCCTCAAGCAATGTGATGTCGGACGCGCTGGTCGCCGCGGCCGCCGAGGCGGGGATCCGGATCACGCTGCTCGACGCGTGCTACCTCACCGGGGGCATCGGCCGGCCGGTCGAGGGGCCCCAGGCGCGGTTCAGTGACGGCGACGCCGACGCGTGGGCCGGCCGGGTCTCGGCGTTCGCCCCCAGCGGGCTGGCCAAGGTCGGCGCGGCGATCCACTCGGTGCGCGCGGTGCCGGCCGACCAGCTGTCCACCGTCGTCGCTGCCGCCGCCGGCAGGCCGCTCCACCTGCACCTGTCGGAGCAGCGGGCGGAGAACGAGGACTGCATCGCGGCCTACGGCTTCACCCCGACGGAGCTGTTGCACCAGCACGGCGCGCTGGGGCCGTCGACCAGCGCTGTCCACGCGACCCACCTCACCGAGGCCGACATCGTCTTGCTGGGCGGCAGTCGCACGTCGATCTGCATGTGCCCGACGACCGAGCGCGACCTCGCCGACGGCATCGGCCCGGCACGTTCCCTGGCGACCGCCGGCGCACCGGTCACCCTGGGCAGCGACAGCAACGCCGTGGTCGACCTGTTCGAGGAGGCCCGCGGCCTCGAGCTGGACGAGCGGCTGCGTTCGGAGCGACGCGGTCACTGGCGCGCCGCCGACCTGCTCGGTGCGGCCACCGGCGCCGGGCAGGCGTCCCTCGGCTGGCCCGGGGGAGGGCGGCTGGCCAAGGGTGCCGCAGCCGACTTCGTCACCGTCGCCACCGACACCGTACGCATGGCCGGCGCGCAGCCGCTGCTGGAGGCGGTCGTGTTCGCGGCAACGGCTGCGGACGTACGCGACGTCGTCGTGGCCGGCCGGCGGATCGTCGCGGACGGCAGGCACCTGCTGGTCGACGACGTCCCCCGCGCGCTCGCGTCGTCCGTGCTGGCGGTCACGTGAGCGACCTGCTGATCGACAACATCGGGTCGCTGGTCACCAACGACCCGGGTCTCGGCCGTGGCGTGCTGGGGCTGCTGCTCGATGCCGCGTTGGCCGTGCAGGGCGGTGTCGTGGTGTGGGCCGGGCCCCGCGGTGCCATCCCGCAGGGACTGGCCGGCGAGCGGGTCGATGCCGGCGGCGGGACGGTCATCCCGGGGTTCGTCGACAGCCACGCCCACCTGGTGTTCGCCGGCGACCGCACCGCGGAGTTCGAGGCCCGGATGTCCGGTCAGGCCTACGCCGCCGGCGGGATCCGCACCACCGTCGAGGCCACCCGCGCGGCGTCGGACTCCTTGCTGCGCAGCAACCTGCGCCAACTGGTCGCCGAGGCACTGCGGTCCGGGACCACGACGATCGAGTGCAAGTCCGGCTACGGTCTGACCGTCGAGGACGAGGCCCGATCGCTGCGACTGGCGGCGGAGGTCACCGACGAGGTGACCTACCTGGGTGCCCACGTGGTGCCGGCCGACTATGCAGACCGGCCGGACGACTACGTGGCCCTGGTGGCCGGCCCGATGCTGGAACGTGCCGCGGAGCAGGCAAAGTGGATCGACGTGTTCTGTGACCGCGGCGCCTTCGACGCGGACCAGACCCGTCAGATCCTGACCGCCGGCATCGCCAGGGGCCTGCTGCCCCGGCTGCACGCCAACCAGCTGCAGGCCGGCCCTGGCGTCCAGATCGCCGTGGAGCTGGACGCGGCCTCCGCCGACCACGTCACCCATCTCACCGAGGCCGATGTCGAGGCACTGGCAGGGTCCCGTACGGTGGCCACTCTGCTGCCTGGTGCGGAGTTCTCGACCCGCTCGCCGTGGCCGGACGCCCGCCGGCTGCTCGACGCAGGGGTCACCGTCGCGCTGGCCACCGACTGCAACCCAGGTTCCAGCTTCACGACCAACATGGCCTTCTGCATCGCCTTGGCCGTGCGGGACATGGGGATGACGCCGGCCGAGGCGGTGTGGTCGGCGACCGCCGGCGGGGCGGAAGCGCTGCGCCGCAAGGACATCGGTCACCTCGGCGTCGGAGCGACGGCGGACATCGCGCTGCTCGACGCGCCGTCACCCGTACACCTGGCCTATCGACCGGGTGTGCCGCTGGTGTCCCGGGTGTGGCGGGCGGGCCGGCCGACGCAGCAGGTGTAGGCCGGCCCAACCACGACGGGGGGTTCGTGGCCGGGCCGGCCGGACCCCGACTCTATCTGTATACAAGAATTGTCGGCAAGTTCTCTTAGTCGGTCTCCACCACGAAGTCCCAGGAGGCGACCTTCGCCTTGCTGCCGGGTGACCAGCGCATCAGGCCCTCGCCGGTGGCCATGTAGGCCCGCAGCTCGAAGCTGACGGTCTTCCCTGGTAGCAGGGACTTCGGCGGAACCGGCTGGCCAGGGACCAGAGCGGTCCGGTACAGCTTGCCCAGGTGGTCGATGGCGGTGAAGTCGCGGGCATCGACGGGGACGGCGGTGGTGGCGCCGTGCAGGCTGACCGTCCAGGTGCAGGTGGTGCCTTCGGGCGGGTTGGGCAACCCCACGCCCGGCACCTGCGGGCCGGCGACGACGATGCTCACCGAGCCGGCGCCGACCTCGGCCTTGACGCTGTCACCCTGGCTGGTGACCGCGGGCTTGCTGACGCTGCCGACCAGCTCACTGTCGGCCTGCACGGCGTCCGAGGGCAGGAAGCTCGGCAGGGCACCATAGGTGGTCTCCGCCTGCTTGCTGCCGGAGCTGCCGCAGCCGCTCAGAGTCAGGACGGCTGCGGCCAGGCACGACGCAGCCCGGCGCCGGGCAGGGTGCCCGGCGCCGGATGGGTTGCGCCACCAGGTCAACTCTTCTTGACCGCCGCTTTGTTGAACACGTCCTTGCCGAACGGTGCGAGCCCGGGCTGCGCCGCGAAGCCGAGGTGACCCAGCTTGTCGACGCCGCCTGACACGGTCACCCCAGCGGCGAGCTTGGCGTGGTTGTGCCCCTTGCTGACACCGAAGATGTCCTCCATCGTGCGGAGCCAGCTGTAGTGGTTGTAGTAGCGGGCCGTCGACGTACCCGGCTTGATCAGCGGGCTGATCAGCACACTGCCGGTGAGGCCGCCGCCGGGCGTCGGGTCGGTGGCGTCATACAACCGGTCAGCAGTCTGACCAGCGGTCAGGAAACCGGGCGCTCCCTCGGCGCTGAGCGTGATGGCACTGACCGAGCCGGTCGGTGTGACCGGGTTGCCGGCCTGGTCGACCAGCTGGAACGACCCGTTGATGATCGCGCTCGACGGAGTCGCGGCCGGCTGCGGACCGGTGTCGCTGACCGTGCCGACGAAGGTGTTCGCAGGGATCGGGCCGGTGCCGCCCGGTCCCGTCGTGTCGACGGTGTCAGTGACCATCCGGCCGGCGTCCGTCGCGACGATCGAGCCGTCGAGGACGTAGGTCGACGACGGGCTTGCCGCTGCATGGTCGTTACGGGCGCCAGGGGGCACACCCGAGCCGCCGAGGACGATGCCCGGGACGCAGTTGGGAGGGACTCGGGTCGGGGTGGTCCGCGTACAGGCCGGTGGCCGGTCGATCCAGGCGTTGAAGCCGGGCCCTGGGTAGAGCTGGTGGCCGGCCGCGTCCTTGGCCAACGGGGTGTTGGGCCCGGTCGGTTCGGTGTGCACGGTCTTGCCGAACAGGGTCTGGCCGGCGGCGTCGTTCTTGACCGCGCTCTTGGCGGTCGGTGAGTCGTTCTTGGTCGGCCCGTAGGCATTGGCGTTGTTGAAGCTGTTGCCCGTGTAGGTGAATGCCGGGAAGCCTTCGTCGAACGTGATGTCGATCAGGCCGCCGTCCTTGAACGCGGGGGACTTCTCGATCATCGTCACGTAGTACTTGAGGAACAGGTCGGAGGCGTAGAGACCGCCGGTGTAGTTCTTCGGCCTCGTGGACTGCGGGTTGGGCGTCGGCTTCTGGTAGATCGGCTTGCCGCTTGCCGTGAACGAGCCGGACAGGTTGTTGCCCTTGCAGGTCGCGTCGTGGGCGTCACTGCAGTTGTTCGGGCTGATCCAGCTGAATGCCGGCGTGGTGGACGCCTTCTGCAGGTCATGGAACAGGCCGTGCGAGGCGCTGTCCAGGTTGGCGATGTGACCGGTGTCGCAGTCCGTGCCGTGCACGGGCTTGGTGAGCCCCGGCTTGGTCCCGGTCCCGGTCACGGTGCCGGTGAGGCTGTGGAACCAGGGGAACGGGAAGTGCTTGGCCACGTACTGGTCGTTGGCCTGGGCGCCGGTGAAGCTCGTGACACCGGGCGGGAACGGATGGGCGGGGGTGGCCGTCATCACCGTCGGGTTGGTGGTCGGGTTGTTGGCCGCTGTCCCGGGGCCTCCGCAGGCAGCGCCCTCACGGCCGGGCTGGTTGCCCAGGTCCTGGGCGTAGCCCTTCCAGGTCTTCTTCGCGGCGTCGAGCTGGTTGAACAGGGTGGGTACGTCCGTCGGGTAGGTGCAGCCGTTGAGCCCGTTCGCGGCGTTGGCGCCGGCGAGGGACTTGGCCTGGCCGCGGTTGACGCCGGTCTTGACGATGGCGGCATTGCTGCTGAAGTCGCTGTTCTTGACGCTGCAGTCGGACTGCGTGTCTGCTTGCGGTGCCTGACCGGACACCAGGGAGATGTAGTTGTCCTGGCTGAAATGGCCGGTGCCGTAGTAGTTCTTCAGGAGCACGCCCTGTGCCGGAAGGGTCTTCCAGAGGTAGCTGTTCTGGTTGAGCCCCGTGAAGGTCGCGTCATAGGACTTGTTCTCCAGGATGATCAGCCACACGTGCTTGATCTGGCCGGGCTTGAGCCCGGTGGTCGTGATGGTCAGGCTGGCCTTGGTGGCCGCCGACGCCGCTGATGTCGTGGTGGCGACCGTCCCGGTCAACAGCAGGGTTGCTGCTGCCGTGGCACCCGTCAGCCGCATGGACGCTCTTCGTCTCGGTATCGATCCCATGGTCACCTGTCTATCAATGTCGACGATGGCGACACCATAGGCGCATCTGGACGTATCGGTAAATACTGGAGAATGCGCTGTAACCTCGGCGGCACCACCCCACCCGAGCAGAGGTCGTGCACGTGAGCCGTCGCTTCGAAGAGCTCGACTGGCGCCCCACTGCCCTGGGTGACCTCACATTGCGCCGACGCCGGGAGCCCTCCCTCGGGGTGGACCTGTACGAGGTCAAGCTCGGCGACGAGTTCCTGATGTCGAGCCTGTTCACCGTGGCCGAGGTCGCGCTCGCCGACCTCGGTCTGGCAGCGCTGTCCGGCGCCGACCTCGACGTGGTCGTCGGCGGTCTCGGGCTGGGCTACACGGCGCGGGCCGTCCTGGCCGACACCCGCGTACGGTCGCTCGCGGTCGTCGAGGCGCTGGGCGAGGTCATCGAGTGGCACGAGCGAGGCCTGCTCCCCCTCGCCGAGGAGCTGACCGGGGACCGGCGCTGCCGGTTGCTGCAGGGTGACTTCTTCGCCTGGTCGGCGGCCGACAATGGCTACGGGGCAGGCACTCCGGGCCGGCTGCACGCCATCCTGGTCGACATCGACCACACGCCGCGGCACGTGCTGCACCCGAGTCACGCCGCCTTCTACAGCGTCGAGGGGCTCCGTCGCGTCGCGGGTCGACTCCACCCCGGTGGGGTGTTCGCGCTGTGGTCGGACGACCCGCCGGACGAGGAGTTCCTGCCGCTGCTCGAGGCGGTCTTCGCCGAGACGGCAGCCCACGTCGTGCCGTTCGCCAACCCGGTCACCGGCGGCGAGTCGGCGAACACGGTCTATGTCTCGACGGTTTCCTCGGCCTGAGCGCCTTGCTGTCTCAGCGGAACGCCGGGGGCTGCCCGGTCGCCTCCAGTACGGACATCCAGAGGTCGCCATCGGGGTCCACCTGGTTGCGGCTGCCGGTGGCGAGCGAGATCGGCAGGTGCACGAACCGCCCGTGCCAGCGACCGACGACCATCGCCGTACGCCCCGCCATCGCAGCGTGGACGGCGGCCTGCGCGAGCCGCAGGCAGAACACCGCGTCGTACGGGTTGGCAGGGACGCTGCGGATGGCGTAGCCCGGGTCGACGTAGCGCAGGTTGAGCTCGGCACCGACGGCGTCGAAGTCGGCGACGACCCGGTCGCGGAGCAGCTGGCCGATGTCCGCGAGCCTGGCGTTGCCCGAGGCGTCGCGGGCGCCGTTGCTGGCCAGGAGATCCTGTCCGGCGCCCTCGGCCACCACGACCACCGCGTGCCCGTGCAGGTCGACCCGCCGGCGCAGGTGGGCCAGGAAGCCGTCGCTG
>JAWWOL010000514.1:0-4628 GCA_033851695.1 Frankiales bacterium | reverse complement strand
GAGCGAAGAACCGCCGGAATATCAGGTATTCCAGGCCGATCGCCACCAGCCACGGCAACGACATCAGCGCCGTGAACCGGAGGAAGGACAACCCCGACGCCGTGAAGGCCAGCAGGTTGGTCAGGTTGGACACCGGCAGCAGCAACGACGCCGAGTTGGCCAGGTGCGCGGCGGCGTAGACGTGCGGCTTCGGCCGCGCGCCGACCCGGGCGGCAGTGGCGAACACCACCGGCGTCAGCAGCACCACCGTCGCGTCGAGACTCAGCGCCGCCGTCACCAGCGACGCCACCACGAAGACACCGGCCAGCAGTCGCTGCGGCCGGCCGCGCGCACCCCTGGCCAGCACCGCGCCCGCTGCGGTGAACAGTCCCTCTGCGTGGCACAGCTCGGCCAGGGCCAGGATCGCGGCCAGGAAGAGCACCACCGGCAGCAGCCGGGAGGTCTCCGCACGCGCGGCCGACCAGGTCAGTGGTCCGACCCCGATGACGACGACCGCCGCGGGGACGGCCGCGACCGCCTCGGGCAGCCCGCGCGGCCGGGCCACCGCGAACGCCAGCACCCCCAGGAGCAGTACGACGGAGATGACCTCCGCCACAGCCTCATTCAACGTACGGACTCCCAGCGTGGCGGCGGTCGATCCTGCCATGCCCCCGCAGCCAGCGGCCTAAGCCTCAAGACCTTCGAGGTGGAAGGTCTCGTTGTACGAGCGCAGCGTGGCCGGACCGTCGGCGTACCAAGCGATCTCGGAGATGGCAGCCAGGTCGAGGTGCATCCGGAACAACGCGGCGACCGGAGCCCCGAGGGCCAGCTGCACCAGCGTCTTGATCGGGGTCACGTGGCTGACCACCAGCACCGTACGGCCCGGGTGGGCCGCCAGGATCCGGTCGCGCGCCTGGCGCACCCGGCGCCCGCACGCCGCCATCGAGTCCCCGTGCGGCGGCGCGACGTTCGGATCGCCCAGCCACGCGGCCATCTCGGCCGGCCACTTCGCCTCGACCTCCGCGAAGGTGTAGCCGTCCCAGTCGCCGAAGTCCATCTCCCGCAATCCCTCGTCGACCACGACGTCCAACCCGAGGGCGGCGGCGACCGGTGCCGCGGTGGCCACCGCCCGAGCCGCTGGCGAGCAGACGATCGCTTCGACCGACGACTGGCGCAGGGCCAACCGTGCCGCGGCCGCGCGGGCCATCGCCTCACCGCGCGCGGTCAGCGGCTCGGCCGTCGGCCCGGAGAACCGCTTCTCCACCGACAGCCGGGTCTCGCCGTGCCGGAGCAGCACCGTGGTCGTCGGTGTCTCGAGCGAGTCGGCGCGCCAGCCCGTACGCGCGGGGACCGCGGCCACCTCGGTCGGCGAGTCGGCACCGGCGGAGAACACCCGGCGGTTCCAGGTCCGGCCGGCGGCCGCGTCGTCCATCGCCTCGTTGGCCAGCCGGTCGGCGTGCTTGTTGCGCTCGCGCGGGATCCAGGAGAAAGACACCCGCTCGAACTGCCGGACCAACGACTTTGCCTGCAGCGCAAGGGGTTTCATGTCCGGATGCTTGATCTGCCAGCGCCCGGACATCTGCTCGACGACCAGCTTGGAGTCCATCCGTACGTCGACCTGCGTGGCCCCCAGCGCCAGCGCCGCGTCGAGACCGGCGATCAGCCCGCGGTACTCCGCGACGTTGTTGGTCGCCCGCCCGATCGCCTCAGCGGCCTCGGCAAGCACCTCACCGGTCGGCGACAGCACCACCGCGCCGTAGCCGGCCGGGCCCGGGTTGCCGCGCGACCCGCCGTCGGCCTCGACGGCGACGCGCAGGCCCGGCGCAGCCGAGTCGAACAGCGTCACAGGCCGGACTCGCCGGTGCGGACCAGGATCCGCCGGCACTCCTCGCAGCGCATCACCTCGTCCGCCGGCGCGTCCCGTACGGTCGCGAGGTCCTGACCGGACAGCGAGAGCCGGCAGCCCTGGCAGGCCCCGCGGTACAACGCCGCCGCGCCGGTCCCACCCGAGGACGCGCGGACCTTCTCGTACAGGGCGCGCAGGTCGTCGGGGATGCCGGCGGAAAGGACCGCCCGCTCGTCCGAGGCCTTGGCCCTGTCGCCGTCGATCGCACCGAAGGCGACCGACTGCCGTTCGAGGGCGGCTGCCTGCTGGGCCAGCAGCTCGTCGCGCTGGGCGGTCAGGGCGGCGAGCCGTCCCTGCACCTCCTCGCGCTTCTCCATCACCTCGAGCACCTGGTCCTCGAGGTCACCCTGGCGGCGACCGAGCGAGGCGATCTCGTGCTGCAGGTTCTCGAGCTCCTTCGGCGAGGACACCGCACCGGAGTCGAGCCGCTGCTGGTCCCGCTTGGCCCGGGTCTGCACCAGCTCGACGTCGGTCTCGATCTTGCTCTGCTCGCGGCCGAGGTCGGAGTCCTCGGTGCTGACCCGCACGATCTCGTCCCGCAGCCCGGCCAGCCGCCCCTCGAGCGAAGCCAGCTCGGCGATCTCGGGCAGGGTCGCGCGGCGGTGCGCCAGCTGGTCCAGGG
This sequence comes from Frankiales bacterium, assembly GCA_033851695.1. GTDB lineage: Bacteria > Actinomycetota > Actinomycetes > JAWWOL01 > JAWWOL01 > JAWWOL01. The sequence continues at coordinate 2,121 of JAWWOL010000514.1, read as the reverse complement.
TGGTGTCAGTGGCCTGCAGGTCGAGCAGGCGGAGCTGGACGAACGGATCGGCCTTCATTCGTCGGCAGAGCTCCTCGGGCGGGTCTCGGGTCGGGCAAGCGTCCAGGGGTCCGTGCAGATGCGGGACACCACGCACTCCACGTTAGTGCCGCGAGCCGCCAGCGTGTCACTGACCCGCGTGGCCGCGTCGGCGAGCCACGGCCACTCGGTCGCCCAGTGCGCCGCGTCGACCAGCGCCGGGCCCCCGTCGGCGACCGCGTCGGAGGCCACGTGGTGGCGCAGGTCAGCGGTGACGAAGGCGTCCGCGCCCGCCCGCCGGGCCTCCTCGACGACCGAGCCACCGGAGCCACCGCAGACCGCCACGGTACGGATCACGCGGGCGGCGTCACCCGTCGCCCGTACCCCCCAGGCGGTCGGCGGCAGCGCGTCCCCGACCAGCTCGACGAACCCCGCCAGCGTCAGCTCGGACGGCAGCGCGCCGAGCCGGCCCAGGCCACGCCGCCCCGGTTCGGCCACCAGCTCCACCAGCTGGAACGCCGGCAGCTCGTACGGATGGGTGGCCCGCAGCGCCGCCAGCACCTGACCGCGAATGGCCCGGGGCAGCACCATCTCGAGCCGGGTCTCGTCGACGGACGCGACCTCCCCGACGGCACCAACGGCGGGCGAGGCGCCGGGGCCGGGCACGAACGTCCCCTCGCCGCGCACCTGCCAGGCACACCGGCTGTAGTCCCCCACCGCACCGGCACCCGCCGCCGCCAGCGCGTCGAGCACCCGCGTCGCGTCGGCGTACGGGACATAGGTCACCAGCCCGTCGAGCGCGGGACCGGGCAGGGGTACGAGTGGGCGCAGGTCGACCAGACCCAGAGCGGCGGCCAGGGCGTCGGAGACGCCGGGCGACGCGACGTCGGCGTTGGTGTGCGCGGTGAACAGCGCCGACCCGCCGCGCAGCAGCCGGTGCACCACGGCGCCGCGCGGGTCCGACGCGGGCACCCCGTGGACCGGCGACAGCAGGAGCGGGTGGTGGCTGACGACCAGGTCCGCGTCGAGCCGCAGCGCCTCGTCGACCACGGCCGCGACCGGGTCGACCGCGAACAGGATCCGGCGTACCGGCTGCTCGGGGTCACCGCACACCAGCCCGACGGCGTCCCAGCTCTCGGCGTCCCGCGGGTCGTACAGCCCGTCGAGCACCGAGACGACGTCTGCCAGGGAGGCTGCCGGTTGATCCACAGCGCGACGCTACCGCGTACCGCGCAGCGTGCCGGGAACGTGCGCGCACAGTCGGACGTCGTACTCTGGGCGCTTCCGCCCCAGTTTCCCGTACGCTTCCGCACGCCAGAGTGTTCAGCCCAGCCGAGAATCCGCCGAAAGGGAACGACGTGACTCCCCCGTCGAACAAGCAGGTCCGCAAGGCCACCGAGACCACCGCGCGCGAGCGTGCCGCCGCGCTCAAGGCACAGGCGGCCCGCGAGGAGCGCCGGCACCGGCTGATGGTGCGGGGCGGTCTTGGCCTGGTGGTCGCGGTCGTCGTCGGCGCTGTCATCGCGATCCCGTTGATGAACAACAACAAGCAGCCGGCCGGCGTGCTCAAGGACGTCACGGCAGCCGGGGCCACGACGCTCCCGCCGTGGGCCGCACCGACCGACACGGCGACCGCCGTCGCCCAGGCCGGCCTGGTCCTGCTGCCCAACGAGACGTTGGAGCGGCACGACCACGCCCACCTCGACATCTGGGCCGACGGCAAGGCGGTGACGGTGCCGGCCTACATCGGGATCCAGGGCGGCGCGCAGAGCACCGGGCTGTCGTCGCTGCACACCCACGACTCCAGCGGCGTGATCCACATCGAGTCGCCTGCCGGCGACCGGTTCACCCTGAGCCAGGTCTTCAACGAGTGGAACGTCATGCTCTCGCCGACGCAGATCGGTGGCCTCAAGGCCGGCGGCGGCAAGACCCTGACCGTCTACGTCAACGGCAAGGTACTGACGACCGACCCGACCAAGCTGGAGCTGAAGGCCCACCAGGAGATCGCCATCGTCTACGGCACCGCGGCCGAGAACGCCAAGGTCAAGGTGCCGAGCTCGTACGAGTGGAAGAACGGCCTCTAAGTCCCCGGGTTGCTTCCAC
>JAWWOL010000511.1:0-4283 GCA_033851695.1 Frankiales bacterium | reverse complement strand
GCGATCCTCGACGAGGTCCTGGCCTCCTAGGCTCTCGCGGGTCAGGGGTCAGTTTTGATCAAACCCGTCCGATAGAGGACGTACGATCATCGAGCCCTCGTACGAGGCCTGATACATCTCGGTTGTCTGCCCCGGCCCTGTCCTGTGGTCCGCGGCCCTCGGCCGCCAGGGAGAGCCGTGAGCAAGCTACGCAAAGTCACCGCGCCCTACGCGGTGATGGAGCTGTTGCGACTGCTGGTGGTGGTCTTCTTCGCCGGGGTCGGCTACGAGATCTCGCGCAGCGTCGCGCCCAGCGACACCGGCGTGCTCGGGCCCTTCAACGGCGCTGCGGTCGGCGGGATCGTCGGCTGCGGGGTGGGCTACGTCCTCGGTGGGGTGGTCGCCCGCACCACCGTGACCGTGGTCGACCGGACCGAGGCGGCGCTGCGATCGGTCTCGGCCGAGTCCCTGGTGGCCGGCGGCATCGGCATGGTCTGCGGGCTGATCGCCGGCGGCGCGCTTGCCTGGCCCCTGTTGGCCCTCATCCCCGAGCCCTACATCTCCGCCCCGATCTTCATCTTCGTGCTGGTCATCTTCGCCATGCTCGGCTTCCGGCTGGGCTCCGTCCGCCGCGACGGCATGCTCGGCATCTTCGGCGCCAGGGCCGGTCTTCCCCCGCGCGAGGTGGCGACCTCGGTCCTGCCGCGGTTCGTCGACACCTCCGTCGCGATCGACGGCCGCATCCTCGACGTCGTCAGGGCAGGGTTCCTGCACGGCACGATGTGCATCGCGTCTCCGGTGCTCGGTGAGCTGCAGGCGCTGGCCGATGCCGGCGACGACCTGCGCCGAGGGCGCGGCCGGCGGGGCCTGGAGACGTTGGAGGCACTGCGCCGCGAACCCGGTGTCGAGCTGGTGATCGTCGACGAGCAGGTGCCGGCGGTCCCCGAGGTCGACGCCAAGCTGGTCCGGCTCTGCCTCGACCGCGAGGCCGCGCTGCTGACCCTCGACACCAACCTCGCCCGCGCCGCCGCTCTGGCCGGTGTGCGGGTGCTCAACCTGCACGCGCTGACCCTCGCCCTGCGTCCTCCGGTCAACGCCGGCGACGACGTCAACGTCCTGCTGATCAAGCAGGGCAAGGAGCCAGGTCAGGCGGTCGGCTACCTCGACGACGGCACGATGGTGGTCGTCGAGCGCGGGCGCGAGCAGCTGGGCGCCGAGGTGAGCGTCCACGTCACCAGCGTGCTGACCACCGCCAACGGCCGGATGGTCTTTGCCCAGGTCGCCAGTGGTCCGCAGCTCGAGCGGCGGCCGCGGACCGCCCGGTCGTGACCGGCGCCATGCGGGTCGCGGCCGTCGTCCCCGCCGCGGGGCGGGGCGAGCGGCTGGGTCCCGGCCTGCCCAAGGCGCTGCGCGAGCTCTCCGGGCTGCCCATGCTCGTCCACGCCGTGCGGGCGCTCTCGCAGGCACGGCGGGTGTCCCTGGTCGTGGTGGCTGCGCCGCCGGACGGGGTCGCCGAGGTCCAGGCCCTCCTCGGCGTCCACCTCGCCGGCTCGGCCGAGCTGCTCGTCGTCCCCGGCGGCGAGACCCGGCAGGACTCCGTACGGCTGGCCCTCGAGGCCCTGCCCGCCGACGTCTCGGTCGTGCTCGTCCACGACGCCGCCCGGCCGCTGGTCCCGTCCGAGCTGGTCGACGCGGTCGCCGCTGCCGTCTGCGCCGGGTCGCCGGCGGTCGTGCCATGCCTGCCGCTGAGCGACACGGTCAAGCGGGCCGACGCCGCCGGCCGGGTGGTCGAGACCCTGCGCCGGGACGAGCTCCGGGCGATCCAGACCCCCCAGGGCTTCCAGCGCGACGTCCTCGTCCGTGCCCACGCCGGCATCTACGACGCGGGCGTGACCGACGACGCCGGGCTGGTCGAGGCCCTCGGCATACCGGTGCTCCTGGTGGCCGGTGACGACGAGGCCTTCAAGGTGACCCGGCCGCTCGACCTGGTCCTGGCCGAGGCCGTGCTGGCCCGGAGGAGGGCAGCAGGTGTCCGCTGACCTGCCGCGGGTCGGCGTCGGCGTCGACGTCCACCCGCTCGAGGCCGGCCGCGAGCTGTGGGTCGCCGGCCTGCACTGGCCGGGCGCCGAGGCCGGACTGGCCGGTCACTCCGACGGCGACGTCGTGGCGCACGCGATGTGCGACGCGCTGTTGTCCGCGGCCGGTCTGGGCGACCTCGGATCCACCTTCGGTACGGCCGAGCCGGCCTGGGCCGGGGCGTCCGGGGTGAGCCTGCTGGTGGAGACCGTGCGCCGGCTCGAGGCCGCCGGGTGGCGGGTCGGCAACGTGGCAGTGCAGCTGATCGGCGACCTGCCGCGGATGGGCCCGCGCCGGGTCGAGGCTCAGGCGCTGCTGTCCGAGGCGGTCGGCGCACCGGTCAGCGTCTCGGCGACGACGACCGACGGGCTCGGGCTCACCGGTCGCGGCGAGGGACTCGCGGCGATCGCCACCGCACTGCTCACCACCCGCTGACCCCACTTGGCGGGAGGTGGGCGAGTCAGCCGAGCGCGTGGCCGGCCGTGCTGTCGACGTTGTCCGGGATCTCGCCCTCGTGCCGGTCGCCGGTGCTGACCGTCCCCGACGGCTCGAACATCAGGACCGAGGCGCCTGGCGACGACGGCTTGTGCTCGACGCCCTTGGGGACGACGAACGTGTCCCCCGTACGCAGGACCACCGTGGTCTCGGTCCCGTCGGCATCCCTGACCGCGACGTCGAACTGGCCGTCGAGTACGAGGAAGAACTCGTCGGTGTCCTCGTGGACGTGCCACAGATGGTCGCCGAGGGCGTGCGCTATCCGTACGTCGTAGTCGTTCATCCGGGTCACGATCCGCGGGCTGTAGATCTCGTCGAAGGTGGCGAGGGCGTCGTGCAGGTTGACCGGCGTGAGCTCCATGAGCCCATCGTCGTCGTTCCGGGTCAGCGAGGCGAGGCAGATTCGACTCAGGGGCGGGCCTTGCCGAAGTACATCAGCTCCCACAGTGCGTCGTCGGTGTAGGTCTCCACCAGCCGCTCGCCCTCGAACAGCTCGACCCGCAGCTCACCGGCGAAGCGCAGGTAGGCCCCGTCGAACCCGATGAGCTTGGCCGCCGCCTTCTTGGGCCCCTTGAGCTCGTCGATGAACTTGTTCGAGGCGAGGTCGGAGTGCCGGGTGAACGTGATGACGTACCGCTGGTCGCCGTCGGTGTAGGTGTAACGGGTCACGTTGTCCACCGGCTTGCCGGTCACGGTGTCGGTGTATCGCCCCAGCTCCTCGAAGCCGACCTTGCCGCCGTCGTCGCCGATCAGCTTCCCGTCGCGGCACAGCATGAACACCGGCAGGGCGGAGTATCCGTAGCGCCGCTGCGCCGTGATGTACGACGCGATCACCGAGTAGGGGCCGGCCGCGCCGCGCGCCCAGTACCAGTGGTGCATGAGGTCGAGCATCGAGGCGTTGCCCCAGTTGTGGTCGTGGTAGCCGACGCCGGTGGTGGTGGCAGTGGTGCCGCCCGCGCGGTAGGTCACCTCGACCCTGCCCTGCGGCACCGCCGGCAGCCAGGCGAAGTACTGCGCGCCCTTCGCACCGAAGAGCCAGTAGCCGGTCTCGGGGCGCCAGGCCGGCACCTCCCCGGTCAGCGTGAGGTCGACCTCGATGTCGGCGACCCGGGCCCGGATGGTGTACGCGTGCAGGTCGCCGGCGAACAGGTTGTCGCCGATCCGCACCTCGCAGGTCTCGGTCGAGGCGGTGAAGGTCTCTGCCGGCAGCTCCACGATCCGCTGCACGGAGGTGCCGTCGGGGAGGGTCAGATCGATCCGGATCATCGGGCTGAGCGGCTTCTTGAACTCGGTGAAGTCCTTGGTCAGGAAGACCACGACGAGCTTGGCACCGTCGTCGAGGTGGGCGTCGAAGTACCACCACTCGTACGTGCCACGGGACCCGTCCGTGCGCATCCCGTCCTCCCACGGCTTGATCACGTGGGGCTGGAGCCCGAGGCGTTCGTAGTCGTCGTTGGTGGTGCCGAGTCGGGCCGGGACCGATCTGCCGGTGGCGCGGAACATGGTCACGCTCCTCTCCGAAAAAGCTGCGTATATTAAGTTTCCAGGTGTCTATTTTTGCGCTCGGCCCAGTATGCGGCGCCGGTTCCGATGAGGCAACAGGAGGTGTGGCGTGGCGGGAACGGCAACGACCCCGAGGGGCCGCGGGCGCCCACGTGCCGGCGAGGAGCTGGACCTGGCCCGCGTGCTGCAGGCCGCACTGGACGCGTTCGCCGAGACCGGCTACGACGGGA
>JAWWOL010000476.1:0-4720 GCA_033851695.1 Frankiales bacterium | reverse complement strand
CGTCCGGCCCTATCGGGGTGAGGGCCCAGCCCGGTGGGTCAGCCGCCCCAGCACGTGGCGGCGGCGGCGGTCGGGGACTGCATGGTGATGCCGCCGAACGGCTGGGTGGCGACCAGCGCGGTGCCGGTGTCGAAGAAGGACTTGCCGGCGGTGTCAGTGGGCTTGGGGCCGCCCTTGGCGAGCTGGGCGATGGAGTCGACGCCGGGGCTGGCCATCTTGCCCGGGTACTGGGTGGCGTCCGAGGCGAACTCGCCGCTCGTGACGAGCTTCAGACCGGCGCAGCTGCCGTCGATCGCATAGATCTTGGCCTGGGCGTTCTTGCCCCCGGCCTGCAGGGCGTTGAAGGCACCCTCACCGGCAGGCTCGTTGATCGCGTAGACGACGTTGATGTTCGGGTTGGCCGAGAGGCAGTTCTCCATGGCGGTGCGGCCACCGTCGACCGCGCCCTGGGTGGGCTGGTGGCACGCGATCGTGTAGCTGCCGCCGGAGTAGTTGCCCGTCGGAGCCTCCTTGCCGTTCTCGGTCGTGCTGCCGGGGTTGATGCCCATGCCCTCGAGGAAGCCGTGGTCGCGATCGATGTCGACGGAGACGACCTGGTTGTTGTAGAGGTCGAGCATCGCGATGATCGCGGGCTTGCCGGCGAGCGCCGCCGCCGCGTACTGGCCGTCGAGCTTGCCGGCCGCAAAGTTGTCCGTCGCGTAGGTGATGTCCGCGACGCTCGGCGGGTTGGTCGAGGTGTCCAGCGCGATGACGAACAGGCCGCCCTTCTTGGCCTGGTTGAGGGCGCTGTTGACCGCGTCGCCGTTGGTCGTGATGAGGATGCCCTTGTCCCCGCGGGAGATCGCGTTGTCGATCGCTGAGATCTGGGCCTGGGTGTCGCCGTCCTTGGCGCCGGCAGCGACGGTCAGGGCGACGTTGTCCTTGGCAGCGGCGGCCTTGGCGTCGTTGGCCATGGACACGAAGTAGGGGTTGGTCAGGGTCTTGAGGATCAGGGAGACGCCGACCCGCTTGCCGGTCGAGCCCCCGCCGGTCGTGGCGGCCGCGGAGCCCGTCGCTGACGTCGCAGCAGAGGCGGAGCCGGCGGCGGACGAGCCGGCGGCGGAGGACCCGGCTGCCGACGTGGCAGCCGACGTCGTGCCGCCGGCCGCCGGGCTGCTGCTCTTGGTCGAGCAGGCAGCGAGACCCGCGGCGGCTGTGACCGCAAGCGCGACCGCCCCCATGCGCTGAACGCCGCTGTGCCGAGCCTGCCTGGTCGGGTCTTCTCGCATCGGAGCCTCCTGAGTCGCTACCGGACAACCGGCCGGGATAACGTTGTCTCGGCGGACTATGCCCGTACTATGCAGTCGGCGTCAAGGCGCTCTAGACTCCGCGGACGCAACATCTCGGTAACGTTCTGGGGAGGATGACAACGATGTCTAGCAAGGAGCCGGTCAATCCTGCCCCCAGGGTGCGACCGACGATGAACGACGTCGCGGCCCTGGCCGGGGTCTCTCTCAAGACCGTCAGCCGCGTGGTCAACGGCGTCGCGACCGTGGACCCGGTGCTTACCGCCAAGGTTCGTGCGGCGGCCGCCAAGCTGGGCTACCGGCCCAACCTCACCGCGAGCAACCTGCGCCGCGGCGACCGCCGGACCTCGACCATCGGCATGCTCATCGAGGACGCTGCGAACCCGTTCTCCGCCGCCCTGATGCGCGCCGTCGAGGACGTGGCCCACGAGCGTGAGGTACGGGTGCTGTTCGGCAGCCTGGACGAGGACCCGGACCGTGAGCGTGACCTGGCCCGTGAGCTGATCGACCGGCGGGTGGACGGGCTGGTCATCGTCCCGGCCGGGCACGACCACAGCTATCTCAGCGACGAGCGCAACGCGGGGACCTGCCTGGTCTTTCTCGACCGCGAACCCAAGCTGCTCAATGCCGATGCCGTCGTCTCGGACAACTACGGCGGCTCGGTCGACGCTGTTCGCCATCTGCTCGACCGGGGACACCGCCGCATCGCCTTCCTCGGCGACCGCCCGACCATCTCGACAGCGGCCCAGCGGCTGGCCGGCTACCGGCACGCCCTCGAGGTGGCTCACCTCGAGGCGGACGAGCAGCTCGTACGGGCCGGCCTGTCCTCGGTCGCGGCGGCCATCGGGGCGGCCACCGAGCTGCTGGCGCTGCCGGCCCCCCCGACCGCCCTGTTCACCAGCCAGAACCTCGCGACCATCGGGGCGGCCCGGGTGCTGCGGACCCTCGGCCTCCAGGACCAGGTGGCGATGGTCGGCTTCGACGACTTCCCGCTGGCCGACCTGCTGCGCCCTGGCATCTCGGTCATCGCCCAGGACGGTGAGGGGATGGGCCGGCTGGCCGCAGAGATGCTCTTCCGCAGGCTCGACGGTGACGAGTCACCGTCCCGGGTCCACGTCCTGCCGACCGAGCTGGTGCAGCGCGGATCGGGCGAGATCCCGCCGCCGGCCTGAGCCCTCCTCAGCCCGGGGGAGCCCCTCGCGACGAACCGGCGGGCCTGCGGCTCCCCCCGTGGCAGCCGCACGCCCGCCGGACGCAGTAAAACTATGACGACTTACCGCAGAAATTCAACAGTCTTTCGGCGGAGTTTCGCGGCCGGCATCACACCGGGACCCGCGAGGGGAAGGCCCGCTGGGCCTCGTACGGGACCTGCGGCGCGTCGCGGCGGATGAATCCCGGGGCCCACCAGTTGCGCCGGCCCAGCAGGGACATGACCGACGGCAGGAGCACCACCCGGATCACCGTGGCGTCGATGAGGATCGCCGCCGCCAGGCCCACGCCGAGCTGCTTCATGTCGATGGTGGTGAGGGTGGCGAAGACGCTGAACACGGCGACCATCACGGCGGCGGCACTGGTCACGACGCCGGCCGAGGTGGTGATGCCGTGCCGTACGGCGTCCTGCGTGGACTCTCCCCGCATCGCCGCCTCGCGGATCCGGCTGACGACGAAGACGTGGTAGTCCATCGAGAGCCCGAACAGCACCACGAACAGGAACAGCGGCAGCCAGGCGACCACCGCTCCCGTCGAGCGGAACCCGAGCAGCCCCTCGGCCCAGGTGTGCTGGAAGACCAGCACCAGCACGCCGAACGCCGCACCGGCGGAGAGCAGGTTGAGCCCGATCGCGGTCAGTGCGATGGCCACGGAGCGGAAGGTGACCAGCATGATGATCAGCGTCAGGCCCAGGACGAACCCGATCACCCAGGGCAGCGAGCTCTGCATGCTGGACACGAAGTCAGCCTGCCCGCCGATGTCGCCGCCGACCGCGTACCGCGCGCCGTGGACGTGACCGATCGTCTGCGGTACGAGGACGTTGCGCAGCTCGGCCAGTGACTGTGCGGCGAGCGTCGTGCCGGGTTCTGCGTCCACGCCGATGTTGACCGTGGTGACCGTGTGGTCCGCCGAGGTCCGGATCTCCGGCCGCTGGTCGTGGGCGAACAACGGGTCCGTCGCGACCCGCCGGTCGAGCTCGGCGACCGCGGCCTGCACCTGCGGCAGCGAGGCGGCGGCGGCCTTGATGGCCACGGTGTGCGTCTCGCTCGAGCTCGGGAAGGCGGCGGCGAGCCGATCGTAGGAGTTCATGATCGGGATCGACCGCGGCAGGTCGCTGGCGGTCGGCAGCTTGAGCTTCATCCCGGTCGCCGGGAGCGCCAGGGCCACCAGGGCAAGTGCGGAGACGAGCAGGGAGATCCCGGGACGACGCAGCGACGGCTTGAGCAGCGCGCCCCAGATGCGAGGGGTGCCCGTACGGGCAGCGGTGAGCCGCCACAGGAACGGGATCCTCGGCCGGTCGACCCAGTGACCCAGCTTGGCCAGCAGCGCCGGCAGCACGGTGAGCGAGCCGATGACGGCGACCACGACGACCAGGATCGCGCCGACTGCCATCGAGGAGAACGTCGCGTCACGGGCGACCAGGAGGCCGGCCATCGCGATGGCGACCGCGAGGCCGGAGACGACGACCGCGTGCCCGGAGGTCTGGGCGGCGATCTCGATGGCCTCGAGCCGGCTCGCCCCGCGGGCCCGCTCCTCACGCTCCCGGCGGACGTAGAACAGCGAGTAGTCGACCCCGACGGCCATCCCGATCAGCAGCACGACGCTGCTCAGCGCGTCGCTGGCCGGCAGCAGCTGCGAGGCGAACGCCGACAGCCCGATCGCCGCGCCCACCGAGGAGAGTGCCAGCAGCAGCGGCACTCCGGCCGCGATGAGGGCACCGAAGGCGACCAACAGGATCAGCAGCGTGACGGGGATGCTGATCAGCTCTGCCTGGTGCAGGTCACCGCCGAGAGTGGCGCTGATGGCCTTGTCGAGGGAAGCGCCGCCGACCTCCTCGACCCGTACGGAGGGGTGGGCCTGCTGGACGGCTGCGGTCACCGTCTGCAGGGGCGCAACCCGGTCGGAGGCGGTGTCGGGGTCGCCCGCCATCGTGATCGGCACGAGTACGGCCCGACCGTCGGCTGACCTGACCGCCGGGTCGACCGCCGTGACCTGGGCGATGCCACGGAACCGGCTGGTCGCGTCGTCCGCGGCCGCCTTGGCTGCTGCCGGGTCGAGGTTGCCGGATCTCGCCGTGATCAGCAGGTTCTCCACCGACGGGTGGGCGAAGTTGCCGCTCGTCTCGATCCGGTCCGCCTGCCCTGACTGGGTGCGCGGGCTGCTGTCCTGGGTGAGGGCCTTGGTCCCGACGGCGCCGCCGCCCACCACGCAGAGGGTCACGAACA
>JAWWOL010000464.1:0-4290 GCA_033851695.1 Frankiales bacterium | reverse complement strand
GGTGGCCTCGCAGCTGACCGCGTACCGCGCCTGCCTGACCGACCACGGCGTGACCCTGTCCACCCCGAGTGCCGCTGCCGGGGCCTCCGGCGCCGCCGGCGGCCGCGCTGGTGGCATCGGCGCGCTCAACACCGCTGACCCAATGGTTGCGGCAGCGGTCAAGGCCTGCGCGGCCCTGCGGCCGACCCTGGGCGGCGGCAAGGGCGGTGCCGGCGGCGCGACCCCGACGCCGACGGCCTAGCCCACTGCCGCTGCTGCGAGCTGCCGCCGGGTGAAGGACACTGGCCGGATGGCCCCGCCGCTGCGTCATGTCGAGCACGTGATGGGCACCGTCTTCAGCCTCGACCTGCGCGACCCGGCGCTGGCGCCGTCCGCGCTCGACGAGGTGGTCCGGTGGTGGCGGTGGGTCGACGAGGTGTTCAGCACCTACCGCGCCGACAGCGCGGTCAGCCGGCTGGGCCGCGGTGAGATCCGGCTGGACGAGTGCCCGCCGGAGGTGGCGGAGGTGCTCGACCTGTGCGCGCAGGTCCAGCGGCGCAGCGACGGCTGGTTCACCGCCCTGCCGGGCGGGACGCTCGACCCGTCCGGGCTGGTCAAGGGATGGAGCGTCGAACGGGCCAGCGCGTTGCTGGCCGCGGCCGGGTCAGCGGCACACGCGGTCAACGGCGGCGGCGACGTACGGTGCGTGGGCTCGCCGGCTCCCGGTACGCCGTGGCAGATCGGGATAGCCCATCCGCTGCGCCCAGGCGAGCTCGCAGCCGTCGTGACCGGACAGGACTTCGCCGTGGCCACCTCCGGCATCGCCGAGCGGGGCTGTCATGTGCTCGACCCCTTTACCGGGCGCCCGGCGGACCGGCTAGCCTCGGTCACCCTGGTGGGCGACGACCTCACCTGGGTCGACGCCTACGCCACCGCGGCGCTGGCCATGGGTCCCCGTTGCCGTGGCTGGATCACGGGGCTGGATGGGATCGAGGGCCTGGTCCTCGACCTGGACGGCGGCGCCTGGACCAGCCCGGGCTGGGCAGCTCGAACCGGAAGCTCACAGCCCTAGCGGGCAGCATTTCGCCCCGGTTCAGGTTCCTTTCAGTTGGCGCGGCGAAAGTATCGGCACCAGCCCCTGAAGGAGAGCACGATGAGCGACGACGTGACGCCCGAGGCAAGCTTCGGTCACCCTGCCGGGCCGGCGAGCTCGCCGTTCATGCCCCCCAGCGTGCCCCCGCCGGTGCCGCCGAGCTGGGACCCGCCCGCGGCGTCGGGCGCTACGTCAGGCCCGGCCCCAAGACCCAGATCGCGCGGCAGGTCAGGGGTGGCAGCAGGGGTTGCCGCGCTGGTCGTCGTCTCCGCGGGCGTCGGGGGCGCCGCCGCCTGGGGACTCAGTGACAACAACAACAACACCGCCGCGCCGGTCGCCGCGGCAGCCACCAGCACCCTCGGCGCCCCCCCGCAGGCCGTGTCGTCGTCCTCCGGCACCGCCCTCAAGTCGTACGCGGACATCGCAGCGGCCGTGCTCCCCGTCGTGGTCTCGATCGATGTCCGCAGCAGCTCGCAGGGCGACACCGGCTCAGGCGTGATCATCCAGTCCGACGGCGAGATCCTCACCAACAACCACGTGGTGGCCCTCGCGGCCACTGGTGGCGGCACGATCACCGTGCACTTCAACGACGGCACCAGCGCGCCCGCCAAGGTCAAGGGCACCGACCTGTCCTCGGACCTCGCGGTGATCAAGGTCGAGAAGACCGGCCTGCAGGTCGCCCACATCGGCAGCTCCGCCGGCGTCAAGGTGGGCGACCCGGTCCTGGCCATCGGCTCGCCGCTCGGCCTGTCAGGCACCGTGACCTCCGGCATCGTGTCCGCCCTGAACCGCCCGGTCGACACCACCGCCGACCAGCAGCCACAGCAGCAGCCGACCAACCCGTTCGACCCGTTCGGCAACAACGGCGGCGGTGGCAACAACGGCGGCGGCGGCAGCTCCGGCGGCACCACCGCCCCGACGACGGCCACCGTTTTCGGCGCCATCCAGACCGACGCGGCCATCAACCCGGGCAACTCCGGTGGGGCTCTCGTCGACGCGGCCGGCAACGTGATCGGGATCAACAGCGCGATCGCCTCGCTGGGCTCGTCCGGGACCAGCCAGTCCGGCAGCATCGGGGTCGGCTTCGCCATCCCGATCGACCTGGCGAAGTACGTCGCCCAGCAGCTGATCGCCACCGGCAAGGCCACCCACGCCCAGATCGGTGTCGGTGTGCAGAACAACGTCGACAACGCGACCGGCGTGACGACCGTCTCCGTCCACAGCGTCAGCCCGAACACGCCCGGTGCCAAGGCCGGCCTGGTCGTCGGTGACGTGATCACCAAGATCGACGACACCATCGTCACCGACCAGGACACCCTGATCGCGACCATCCGTTCGCACCGGCCCGGCGACCAGGTGACCCTGACCATCAAACGCGCCGGCGCCACCAAGACGGTGACCCTGACACTCGGTGCTTCCACGAGCTGACGTCGGGGTAGTGGGCCTTCAGCGCGCCGTCCCGGGCGCGCGGTCCAGCCGAAGGAGACCGGTCATGCCTTTGATCAGGGCGGCCGCCCGACCCATGCTCGCCGCGATGTTCGTCACCGGTGGCCTCGACTCCGTCATGCACCCTCATCCCAAGGCGCCCGCGGCGCTGAGGGTGGCACCGGCCATCGCCAAGCGGTTGCCGTTCCCGTTGCCCGACGACCCGGTCCAGCTGGTCCGGATCAACGGCGCCGTCCAACTCCTGGCCGGGCTGTCGCTGGCCACGGGCCGGTTGCCACGGCTGTCGGCGTTGGCTCTCGCCGGCTCACTGGTCCCGACGACCCTTGCGGGACACCGGTTCTGGGAGAAGTCCGACAACGCCGAGCGGCGGATGCAGCAGCAGCAGTTCACCAAGAACCTCAGCATGCTCGGCGGCCTGATCCTCGCGGCGGTCGACCTCGAGGGGCGGCCGGGTCTGCGCCACCGCGGACACGACGCCGTACGAGAGCTCAAGCACACGACCCACGACGCCTCGCACGCGGCGCGCAAGCTGGTGCCCGTCGGGTGACAGACTGGCGCCATGCCTGAGCTGCCCGAGGTGCAGGCGCTGGTCGCCTTCCTCTCCGAGCGTGCGGTCGGCCATGTCGTCGCCCGGGTCGACCTGGCCGCGATCAGCGCGCTGAAGACGTTCGACCCCGCTCCCTCGGCGCTGGTCGGGCTGGAGATCAGCTCGGTGACCCGGCACGGGAAGTTCCTCGACCTCGATGTCGACGGTCTGCACCTCATCGTCCACCTGGCCCGGGCGGGCTGGCTGCAGTGGAAGGACGCGTTGCCGAGCGCGCCGCCCAAGCCCAGCAGCAAGAGCCCGATCGCGCTGCGGCTCCATCTCGACGACGGCAGCGGGTTCGACCTGACAGAGGCCGGGACCCGCAAGGGCCTCGCGGTCTACATCGTGCGCAGTCCCGACGAGGTGCCCGGCATCCGCCGGCTGGGGGTCGACGCCACGTCGCCCGAGCTGGGCGTCGACGCACTGGCGGGTCTGCTCGCCGAGCACCGCGCGCAGCTCAAGGGTGTGCTGACCGACCAGACGGTGATCGCCGGCATCGGCAACGCCTACTCCGACGAGATCCTGCACTTCGCCCGGCTCTCACCGTTCAAGATGGCGGCCAAGCTGACCGGCGACGAGGTCGCCCGGCTGCACGCGGCGATCAACATCGTGCTGGCCGATGCGCTGCAGCGGTCGCTCGGGCTGCGGGCCGCCGAGCTCAAGGGCGAGAAGCGGACCGGCATGGCCGTGCACGCGCGTACGGGAGAGCCGTGCCCCGACTGCGGTGACACCGTCCGCGAGGTGTCGTTCGCCGACTCCAGCCTGCAGTACTGCCCGACCTGTCAGACGGGTGGCAAGCCACTCGCCGACCGGCGGCTGTCCAAGCTGCTCAAGTAGCCGGTACGCGCAGCGAGACCAGCACCAGCATCACCACCGCGCCGGCGACGCCGGCGACGGTGATCGCGTTGATCACGCCGAACGCCTCGGCCAGCCCGCCGCCGACCAGCACCCCGATGCCCTGCCAGACCTGGATGCCGGCCGCTGCCACCCCGAACGCCCGGCCGCGCAGCTCGGCCGGGATCACCTCCACGAAGGCGGCCTGCAGCGGGACCTGGTAGCTCCAGGCCATGCCGCTCAGCGCCAGCAGCAGCAGCGCAGCGACCAGCGAGGGCCGCAGTGCGAACGCGATCAACGGCAGCGTTCCCGCGACGGCCAGCGGCCGCATCAGCCGCAGCCGGCGCGAGGG
>JAWWOL010000444.1:0-18717 GCA_033851695.1 Frankiales bacterium | reverse complement strand
TCAGCCCGACTGTGAACGCCCACCCCGGGCCCGGCGTGCCGCCGAGCGCGGTCTTGTCGACGCTGAAGGTGATGTACCGCGAGATCGGGTTGCCGGTGACGGTGACCGAGCCGACGGTGTTGGGCACCGCGGCCGCGTCCACGAACTTCTGCCCGAAGCCCTGCACCTCGATCAGCCGGGACCAGGCGAACGCCGGGTCGATCGTGTAGTTCCGGATCGGGAAGGACGCGGCCGTCGACGTGACCGTCGCCCCTGGCTGGTGCACGTAGACGTCCACGAGCTGGGCGCCGAGCGGACTGCCGAACGTGTTGGTGAGGTCGCGCGTACGCACGCGGAAGGTCACCGTCGGGCCGGTGTCGTAGACCTGGAAGTCCTGCAGGTCATAGGCGCCGGGCACGAAGGCGGAGGCGGTCGGGTAGGCGTAGTTGCCCGGCCCGTTGTCGTCGCCGTCAGGGTCGGCCGCGTCGAAGAGCAGCGCCCCGGCGACCACGTCGTTGTCGACCGTACGGGTGGCCTGCGCGGTCCCGCCCGTCGGTGACGTGGCGGCCACCACGATGACGCTGGTCCCCACGCCGACTGTGACCGGCACCGAGAACTCGCCACTGGCAGGAACGATGGAGGTGGTCGTCGTCGTGAACCCAGCCGCGTCGGTGCCCACCACCGAGATGTCGAGGGTGTTGCCCGGGGCCGAGGTGCCGGTGACCGTCTCGGTGCTGCCGTCGGTCGGCGACAGGTCAGCTGGCGCCGTGACCGTGAGCGTCGTCGCGGCCTGGGTGTGCGTGACGTAGCGCGCGGTCACCCCGGCCGGCTTCTCCAGCGTCCGGCCGGCGGCGAGGTCGGCGGTGAGCCGGACCTCGGCGGCAGCCCCCCAGGTCAGCGGCCCGGCGGACCCCGCCGGCTTGCCGTTGACGAAGCCGATCGACGCCGTCGTCGGGTCGCTCCCGTACGGGGAGGCGGGCACGTCCGGGGCGTCCCAGACCTGCTCAGGCACCAGGCCCACGCCGGCGGCCGATGCGTTGATCCCGGCCAGCAGCCTGCCGGCCGACGCGGCGTCACCGGCGGCCTGGTCCTGCTCGCCGCGCTCTGCGGCGAGCACCGGCCAGATGTGCCCGGTGCCCGACCCGCTCGGCGCCCACGGCGCACCGGTCTGGGCACACGTCGTCAGCAGGTCGGGCTGGTAGCAGTCGCCGTAGCCGTCCCCGTTGTAGCGCAGCCAGCCGGTGCTGGTCGGGGTGGTCTTCTCGATCGTGGCGTCCACGACCTTGAGCGAGTTGAGGACGGCCGGGTCGGTGGCCGACAGCTCACCGAGGCGGACCAGCTCGAGGAAACCGGCGTCGACGACCTCGCGCTGGTCGAGCGTCGGACCGCCGTTGTTGAGGTTGTAGACGACAGCCGCGTTGGGGTCGCCGGTCTTGGACAGCCGGATGAAGTACGGGTCGGTCGACAGGCTGCCGGTCGTCGTGACCGTCCAGTCCTTGATGCTCCGCTGGTAGCGGTCGGCGGTGGCGAGCCACACCCGGGCGTCGGCGGCGTCACCGTGCTGGTGGGCGATCTGCGCCGCCGAGACCAGGCCGGCGATCTCGGCCGCGATCGTCGAGGGCGAGTAGCCGCTCTGCTCCTCCCAGCGCTCGACACCGAAGGCCGGGCCGTGGCTGGCGACGTAGTTGGCCGCGGACCTGACGTGCGGCCACAGTGTGTCGTCGCCGGCGAGCCCGGACTGCAACGCCATCAGGATCGGGTAGGCCGCCTCGTCGAGCTGGGTGCCGTTGGAGTCGGGCGCGAGCTTGCCGTTGAGCAGCGAGTTGCGCGGCATGGAGCCGTCGGGCTGCTGCTGCCGGAGGAACAGGTAGCGCACGCTGTCCCTCGCGGTCGAGAGATCGCCATCGGTGAGCAGGGCGGTCCATGCCTCGTACAGGTCTCGGGCGAAAACCTCGCGGTAGGAGCCGAAGTAGGTCTGGTTCGGGTCGCCCGCGGACACCGCCTGGCCCCACGGGCTGGCGAGGGAGGCAACGATGGCGCCGGGAAAGGTCTTGTCCTCGCTGGCCTTCACCACATTGGCCGAGACGTAGTAGGCACTTGCCGCGGTGACCGTCTGGCCGATCGACAGCCCGGGCAGCCGGGGCGGGAAGTTGCGTACGGGCGCGCGCAGCTGGGCGTCGTAGCGTGTCCAGCCGCTCTGATAGCTCGCGACCAGCGAGCTCCACGACCGGTGGATCGAGGCACCGGCGACGGCGACAGCCTGGTGCTGCGTCGTCCCGAAGCCCAGCGCCAGGGTGAACGAGCGGTCGCTGCCGAGCGTGATCCCGGCGGTCTGCTCGACGTTGCCGCCGAGCGCGCTGTCCTGCGCGATGAGGTGGCGCGCCCCGTCAAGCTGGACCAGCCCGTCGCTCGCCGTGCCGACGAATCCGCTGGACACCCCCTGGAACGGCCGGTCGGCCTGCAGCGCCAGGAAGGAGGGCACGGCGTAGTCACGGTTGGCGGCCGTCGTCGCGGTGTTCGTGTCGTACGACACCGGCACGGGCGACCCGCTGGACGAGTCGACGACCGCGCTGTCGGCGCCGGCGTTGTCCGTACCGCCGCCGCCGTTGCCGCCGACCGTCGCGTCCAGGCGGACGTAGACCCGGTCGTTGCGGGCAGCACCAGTCAGCGGGACGAACCGGGTGTGGACGACGACGCTGTTGTGATTGGTGTCGGTGAGGTAGGTGGAGACCAGCTGGTAGGCGCCGCTCTTGGCCGACGCCGTGACCGTGCAGATCATGCCGGTCGGGTCAGCATTGACGGTGTAGGTCATGTCGCGGGTCTGCAGGTCGGTGAACGTCGAGCCGTCGGTGACGACGTACTGCATGGTCTCGACGTTGGTCGTGTCGACCGTGGGGGCGTAGACGTCACTGAGGACGCCGTTCGCGACGGTGTACCAGATCTTCGACGTGGTGTTTCTCGACGTCCCGAGGCAGTCCTTGCGCGCCTGGTCGAAGTGCGACAGCGCTCCGACCGCCGCAGGGTCCGCGGCGGCGCTGACTCCTCCACCGGCGGTGACCAGGGCGGTCGTGGCGACCAACGAGGCGACGGACAACGGCACGACCACCGACCTGGCAAACCGGTGCATGGAGACCTCTCATCCCGGGCGAGCCGGACGCCTGTGTCCGGCTCGCACTCTGCGGACATTAGCCCCGAAGCGGTCTGCCGGAAAGGGAGGGTTCGCGGGCCGGCTCGAGCATGCGGTCCATCCGCTGCAGCCGGCCGAGGTCCAACCGCTCGCGCGGGATGTGCAGGAGACAGAATGCGGCCAGACCCACACCCGCAGCCAGCTGGCCGGTGCCGCCCCTGACCATCCCCCAAGCCACTGCCGCGGCGGCCAACGGGCCGAAGATCGAGGCCGTGCGCCACAAGGGCTGCGCCTTCTCGCGCTCGCTCGCGACGTAGGCCACCAGCCGCGCCCGACCGTCCTCGTCAGGCGGGACGGTGCCCCTGCGGACGTGCCGCTGCATCGCGGTCCGCTGCCGCGAGGAGGGCGATGGTCGGAAGAAGAACAGGTCCCCGATCAGCTCCGCCACAGCGAACGCCACCGATTCGGAGCTGCGCCCACGCAGCGTCTGCTGGGGCCAGATCATGGTCGCCAGGAGGAACCAGGCTGCCGCGGAGGCCAGGAACCTGCCGGAGAGCTGCGCCGCGCGCGGCGGTTTCCTGACGCCCGCGTCCGGTGGCTGAGGGGCGTCAGCCCCGGGATCGGTGACAGCCATGCGACCACTGTCTCCACCACAGCCGCAGGCAAACGGCAGCGGTCAGGCCATGGCCGCCTTGATGTCGGCGGCGAACGCGTCGATGTCGTCCTCGGTCGTGTCGAACGAGCACATCCACCGCACCTCGCCGGTGTGCTCGTCCCAGACGTAGAACCGGTGCTTCTCCTGCAGCCGCTGGGTGACTTGCGCTGGGAGTACGGCAAAGACGGCGTTTGCCTGCACCGGCCGATCGACCAGCACGCCGTCGATCGACGACACAGCGGCGGCCAACCGCTGCGCCATCGCGTTGGAGTGGCTGGCGTTGCGCAGCCACAGGTCGCCGTCGAGCAAGGCGTCGAGCTGCGCCGAGACGAAGCGCATCTTGGACGTGAGCTGCATCGCCGACTTGCGCAGGTAGTCGACGCCGACCACCGCGTCGGGGTTGAGGACGACGACCGCCTCGCCGAACATCAGGCCGTTCTTCGTCCCCCCGAAGGAGAGCACGTCGACACCGACGTCGGTGGTGAACGCGCGGAGCGGCAGTCCGAGAGTTGCTGCTGCGTTGGAGATCCGGGCACCGTCGACGTGTACGAGGAGCCCGAGTCCGTGGGCGTGGTCGCAGATCGCGGCCATCTCCTCGAGGCTGTAGCAGGTCCCGAGCTCGGTCGTCTGCGTGATCGACACCACGCGCGGCTGAGACCGGTGGACGTCACCGAAACCCCAGGCATGCTGGTCGATCAGCTCTGGGGTGAGCTTGCCGGACGTCGTCGGCGAGCTCAGCAGCTTGAGCCCGGCGACCTTCTCCGGTGCCCCGCCCTCGTCGACGTTGATGTGCGCGCTCGCCGCGCAGATCACCGATTCCCACCGCCGGGTCATCGCCTGCAGGCTGATCACGTTGGCCCCGGTCCCGTTGAACACCGGGAACACCTCGGCCCGCTCGCCGAAGTGGCCGCGGAACACCTCGCGCAGCCGCTCGGTGTAGACGTCGTCGCCGTACGCGACCTGGTGGCCGGCGTTGGCGGTCGCGATGGCCGCGAGCACCTCGGGGTGCACGCCCGCATAGTTGTCGCTGGCAAAGCTGCGCAGCGAAGGGTCATGGCGCTGCTCGAACGTCACGGACGATCTCCTCGAGGGGAAGGGGGCTCGCCCAAGCCTATGCCGTGATGCCGGCCGCCGACTCGACGACGTCGCCCAGCTTGCGGCGCAACGCCTCGTAGAACACGTTGAGCGGGAACTCGTCCGGCAGCACCTCGTCGACCATCTTTCGGGGCTCGTCCTGACTGGGCAGCGCGTTGACGCCCTGCGCCCACACCGAGCCCGGATGCACTGGTACGTAACGGGAGACGAACTCGTGGGCCGCCATCCAGTGGCCGACCTTCGACCGGTCGATCCCGTCGTGGTAGAGCTTCTCCACCTCGTCGCACAGACCGGTCACGGCACCGGCCAGCCGGGGCCAGTCGAGGGACAGGGCGTTGTCCGTCCAGCGCAGGACGCCGGCCCGGTGCAGGTAGGCGAACAGCAGCTGGCCGCCCAGCCCGTCGTAGTTACGCACCCGCGTCCCGGTGATCGGAAACCGGAACAGCCGGTCGAACACGATCGCGTAGCGGACCAGCCGCGCGTACGGGACCCCGTCCGCCTCGAGGGCGATCGCCGAGCGGAACGCGTTGAGGTCACAGCGCAGCTCCTCCAGCGCGTACATCCAGAACGGCATCCGCTGCTTGATCATGAACGGGTCGAACGGCAGGTCGCCGTGGCTGTGCGTCCGGTCGTGGACGAGGTCCCACAGCGCGAACGTCCCCTGCGCCAGCTCCTGGTTGCCGAGCAGCCGCGCGGCATCCGGCGGCACCGCCAGTCGCAACGTCTCCGCCGCCGCGGTGCTCACCGTACGGAACCGGGCCGCCTCGCGGTCGCAGAAGATGCCGCCCCAGCGGAACCGCGGCACCTCGCGTACGGCCACCGTCTCCGGGAACAGCACGGCCGAGTGGGTCGCATAGCCCTCGGTGAAGTCGACGAAGGTGATCGGCACGAACATCGAGTTGTCGTAACCACCGCTCTCGACCTCGGCCAGCCAGGGCGGCCACATCACCCGGATCAGCAGCGCCTCGAGGTTGCGGTTGGGGTTGCCGTTCTGGGTGTACATCGGGAACAGCACGAGGTGCTCACGGCCGTCGATGCGCTGCAGGTCGGGGCGGAACTCCAGCAGCGAGTCGAGGAAGTCCGGCACGCCGAATCCGGCCTCGGCCCAGCGCACCAGGTCCGTGCAGACCTGGCTGAGATAGGCGGCGTCGTACGGGAAGCGTGGCGCGAGAGTGCTTACGTGGCCGACGATCTCGGTCACCAGAGCAGTCGCCGCGTCAGGGTCGAGCAGCTCCGGGGACACCGAGCCGTCCTTGACCTGCCCGGCCCGCAGCGAGGTGACCGACGCCTTGAGTCCGAGCCACGCCGGGTCATCAGCGACCACCGTGGCGTCGGGGTGCGGCATCGGTGCGCGGCTGTCGATGTGGCCGCCGGCGACCCAGGCGACCGTGTTCGCCCACAGCTCGGCGTGCTGGTAGTCCGCGATCGAGTCGTCGCCGAACAGGTCGGAGTCGGCGAACACCGCGACCCGGCCGCTGCCCGGCTCCACGGTGACCGCCAGCGGGAGCCCTGCCGGGTCGGCCGTCGGCGAGGTGCGGGCGAGCACCTGGGCGTCCGCGGCCTCGATCACCCCGGCCCGGTAGAAGCACGCCCCACCGACCCCTGCGAGCAGGTCCTCGCTGGCCAGCACCGGGTGCGGCACCAGGTCGGCGAGCACCCAGGTCGCCACCCCGTTGTGGTTGTGCTTGTCCTGGACGGTCGTGGTGACGATGCGTACGCCGAAACGGCCGAGCAGCTCGTTGAGGTTGTTGCCGTACTTGTCCTGGTCGCACTCGCCGAGCACGATCAGCCCGCCGCCGGCCCGCACGAAGCGCTCGACCGCGGCGATCTCGTCGGCGGTCAGCACCGGGGACCCGAGCCAGGTCGTGCGTTCCCACTGCGGCTCGGACGGGTGGGGCAGCACGAGCACGTCGTACGGGGCCAGCGCCTCGTCGGTCAGCAGTCCCTCGACCCGCGGCGTCACGTCGTGGCCACGGTGCCGCAGCAGGGCAGCGGCCTGCTGGTAGCTCGAGTCAGCCGGGTTGGCGGGGTTCATCCGCTCGGGCATGCCCGGGCGGATGCTCCACGCGTTGTCGTGGCTCTCGTCGAAGAGCACGCTTGCAAGAATCTTCACCGTTAGGCTCCTGCCGTCCCGGGGATTTTCCCGTACGACAGGATCATAGCCACAGATCATCCGGACGCGCCCGGATTACCCGGGCCCGGCCGAAGCCGCGACCTGACAGCTACTGCACCGCGGTGATGGTGACGTTCCGTACGACGTGGTCGTCGGTGTGCACGTTGGAGCTGGCCGTGAACCCTGCATAGACCTGGCTGGGCAGGACCACGTTGAGGGACAGCTTCTGCACCCCGTTGACCGAGACCGTCACCTTGCCGCTGCCGACGACCACGTCGATGACGTTGGTCTGCCAGCGCAGGTTGGGGATGTTGGTCGTCGTCGCCTGGTAGGCCGGCAGGCCCGTGGCGTTGGCGCCGGTGGCGATGCCGATGAAGTTGGCCGAGGGCTCACCGGGGTCCTGCCAGGTGTCCATCGCCACGGTGATCCCGGGGATGCCGGCGAAGCCGATCCCGCCGTCATGGCCACCGAGCGCCGCAGCGGTCGACTTGCTGGCGTCGACCAGGGTGAAGGTCTCGCCGTCCTGGTTGCCACCGTTGGTGATCGACTCGGTGAAGGTCGCGTGGATGGAGGTGGTCGGGATCGCCGTGCCGTAGAACGACGAGCCGGACACGTGGGCCTGCCCTGCCTTGGTCAGCATCAGGTCGGTGCCGGAGAGCACGGCGGTGCCGTTGCGCACCCAGCCGGCCGCCGTCGGGGCCGGGAGGGTCACCGTCGTCGGCCCGGTGGCTACACCGGCGGCGGTGATGGTGACGTCGCGCACCGTGTGGGCGTCGGTCAGGGTGCCGGTGCCGGCCGTGAACGCCAGCAGAGCGGTGGTCCCCAGGTGCCCCATGGTGGCCTTGAAGGCCGTGCCTCCGTCGATGCTCACCGCCAGGAGCTGGCCGGTGATGGTGATGTCGACGCCGTGCGTGCCCGTACGCAGCGAGGCGGCCAGGGTCTGGTAGTTGGCCCACTTGATCGCGTCGTACTTGGGCAGGTCGGCGCTGCCGTCCCCGATGCCGGCGAAGTTCGCCGACGGATCGACGCCGTTCTTGACGGTGTCCAGGGCGACGGTGATGCCGGTGAGCGACCCGTAGCCCAGGGCGTCACCGGACTGGCCGAGGGAGGTGCTGCTGTTCTTGGTCGGGTCGAGCAGGCTGAACGTCAGACCGGAACCACCGGTGCCGCCGCCGAGCTGCGCGGTGAAGTGCACGTGCAGCCCGTTGGTCGTCACCGGCGTCGGATAGACCGCGTCCCCGGCGAGGTTGGCGGTGGCCGGCGTCAGGACCAGGTCGCTGCCGCTGATCGCCGCGGAGCCGTTGAGCTTCCAGCCACCGGCGACCGGGGACGGGATGGGTCCGGTGGACGAGGACACACCGGTGCCGGTGAACTTCTCCAGGATGGCGCCCTGGCCGTCATCGCCGGTGATCGAGTACTGCTCGGTGATGGCTCCGGCCACGGTTGGCTTGAAGGTGATCGACTGCACCATGGAGTCACCGGGGGCGATGGTCTGCCCTTCGGACACCGGGGTGGCGGTCGTGAACTGTCCCGCCGGCGGCGCAGCCTTGGTCAGGGTCAGCTGGATGTTGCCGGTGTTGGCGATGGTGAACGTCTGGGTCTTGGACTGCCCGACGACCACCGACCCGAAGTCGAGCGGGTTCGGGGTGATCGACAGATGGGCGGAACCGGTCACCGCCGAGCCGGTGAGGGGCACCGTGACGTTGCCCGCGCTGCTGGCCACGCCGAGGGAACCGGTGTCCGAACCGGCTGTCGCCGGTGTGTAGGTCACCGAGACCGACACCGAAGCCCCCGGGGCCAGGGTCGAGCCCACGGCCGGGAAGCCGGTGGCGGCGAAGGCTCCGCTCGGCGCCGTCGACCCGGTGATGGTCACTGCCGAGGTGCCGGTGTTGCTGATGCTGACGCTCTGTGTCTTGTACGCCCCTGTCGGCACCGTGCCGAAGGCGAGGGTGGTGGGCGTCGCGCCGAGCCCGGGCTGGGTCCCGTTGCCATGGACGTCGAAGGGCACGGTGCCAGCGCTCGTCACGAAGCTGAGGCTGGCGTCGGCTCCGCCGGCGACGGTCGGCGTGAAGCTGACCGGGACGGTGAGGGTGTCGCCGGCGTTGAGGGTGACCGGGAGGCTGGGCGGCGTGACGCCGAACGGCGCCGAGGTCGAGATCGCCGTGATGGTGGTCGAGCGCGCGGCGGTCACGGTGACGTTCTTGCTGCCGGTCGAGCCCAGGTCGACGTTGCCGAAGTCCGTCGGCGACCCGTTGAGCGAGGACGTGGTGGGCCGCCCGTACGCCAGTACCTTGCCGTCACGCGTGCCGATGTAGACCCGGCCGTTGTTGGTGGTGGGCGTGGTGAACTTGGCCGCGGTGCCGATGGGTGCCGACCAGATCAGCTTGAGCACACCGTTGACCGGCAACGCGTTGTAGGCCTGGAGGACCCCGTTGGCCCCGCTCCCGCCGCTGCTGTAGACCTCCCACACGACGGCGGAGCCCGACGTCGTGCCGTTCGAGGTGACCTGGGGCGAACCGGAGGTGTAGCCGTACAGCTGGGTGGTGTGCCCGGCCGAGGAGAGTACGGGCAGACCGCTGCCGTTGACGCCGATCTTCAGCGCGCGGACGTAGCTGCCGTTCTCGATGTCGTAGACGTAGCCACCGTCGCCGCCCCAGAGCGCGAAGTGGCCCCACATGCCGCCGACCGGTCCGACGGGGGCGCCGATCGACGCGTCCGTGGCGCCAGGGCCCTGGGCGTTGCCACCGAGGTTGTCCCTGTCCAGCAGGAAGATCCGGCCTTCCTTGCCGTCCTGGATGAGCAGGTGCGGATGCGCGGGGGTGCCGAACTGGTCCGGCAACGCGATCGGGCCGCCGGAGCCGAAGTCGGTGTCGTTCTGGTCCAGCTTGGCGTTGTTGGTCGGGCTGAAGAAGTCCTTGGCGGTCAGGGACCCGTCCGCGTTGACCTGCAGCCGCACCACCGACTCCGCGAGGTTGCTCGGCGGGGCGTTGCCGGGGCCGGGAGCGGGCGACAAGCCGTTGCCGGTGGTCAGGAAGATCCGGCCGGGACCGTCCGAGACCAGACCGGCGCCGGCCTGCCAGATGCCGCCCTCGCCGTTGGAGGTGCCGGCCTCGGATGACCACAACGCCGACATCGCCGGGGTGGTCGTCTTCACGCCGGCGACGTAGCCGACGTACGAGCCGTAGTCACAGTGGCTGGCGAACGCGGCGTAGACCACGCCGTCGAGCAGCAGCAGGCCCGCGCGCTGGCCGGCGGTCTCGGCGTCGAAGCTGCGGGTGGGGTCGTTGCTCGCGTGCCCCTGGATCTTGACCGGCCAGCCGGTGCGCTCGGCACCGGTGACCGGGTCGATCGAGTGCATGTAGATGTTGGGGTGCTGCAGGTCGGGCCCGTCGTTGACCTTGGCGACGAAGAAGACCGACTGCGTGGCGGGGTCGTAGACCGGGGTGCTCGTGATGCCGATGCTGGGTGTGAGGTCGCCGCAGCCGAGGACGGAGGACGGCCAGGCGGGTCCGACGCTGCGCTGCCAGATGATGGCGCCAGTGTCCGGGTTGAGCCCGTAGATGTAGTCGTTGTCGGTCGCCGCGATGAGGGTGTTCTTGACGACCAGCTGATCGGCGTAGACCTGACCGTTGAGCTGGGTGGAGAACACCTGGCCGAAGTCGGACGCGGCCACGGACGAGGGGCTCAGGCCCGGCTCGTTCTGGTCCCAGGACGTCCGCAGGTTGTCGTTCTGGTTGGTGACCACGTCGGCGGCGGCCACGGTGGGCAGTGCCACGGCCGTCCCGAGCAACAACGCGATCGGCGTGACCCCCGCGATCCAACGACGCCGCAGACGTGCTCGCATCATGGTCCCTCCCTCAGACGGCGACCGTCGACCCCTTCGACAAGCACGCCGGATGGCCATGGACGCTAACAGTCCGGTGAGAATGGGGAAATAGCGCGGTGGTTACGCTCTGCGATGAAGTTCGACCTATGGGGACAAATCAGGCGGTTACTCGACCCCATTGTCACTCTCTGTGGGCAAGTTCACTCGATCGGCCCATCTTCTGCTGAGCAGTGGTCACAGAATCGTGGTCGCCGGCGGCGCCGCTATTACCGGGTACGGGAGGTGCGAGGTCGCCGCTTTTCGCGCGTTGGCGACAAAGGCGACAAAGGGCGCGGGAATGCGCACGGCATGCGCCGCCTGGCGACCTGCGCCCGCGTGGTCCGGTGGGGTCAGGGCTGCCCGGTGACGGCCCCAGCGCCAGTGTCGGCGCTGGTCCGGTCGAACTGGAACTGGTCGACCTGGGACTGCAACCTCGCGGCGGTCTCGGCCAGCTCCCGCGCTGCCTTCTGCGTGTTGATCGCCCCACCAGAGGTCGACAGCGCCCCTTCAGCCACCCCGCTGATCGTCCGGGCGATCTCCCCTGACCCGGTCGCCGCCTCCGCGATCGACTGCGCGATCGCGTTCGTCGTCGCGGTCTGCTCCTCCACCGCCGACGCGATCGTCGACTGGGCCGCCAAGATGCTCCCGACGATCGCCTGGATCGAGGCGAACACCTCCGTCACCGCCTGAGACTCCCCCTGCAACGCCCGGATCAACGGCTCGATCGACTCCGTCGCCTGCGCCGTCTCCGTCGCCAACGCCTTCACCTCCTGCGCCACGACCGCGAACCCGCGCCCGGCCTCCCCCGCCCGCGATGCCTCGATCGTCGCGTTCAACGCCAACAGATGCGTCTGCTCGGCAATACCGGAGATCACCTTCACCACCTGCCCGATCTCCACCGAGCTCGCCCCCAGCTTCGCCACTGTCCCCATCGCCGCATCCGACATCCGCGCCGCACCCGCCGCCACCTGCGCCGCATCATGGGCATTGCGGGCGATCTCCCGGATCGAGGCCCCCATCTCCTCCGCCGAGGACGCCACCGACTGCACGTGCGCGTTCACCTGCGTCACCGACGAGGACACCGCCCCCGCCTGCGCCGAGGTCTCCTCAGCCCCCGACGCCAACTGCTGTGACACGGCCGCGAGCTCCTCCGACGACGACGCCAACACCGACACCGACTCGTCAATCCCCCGCACCGTACGGGACATCATGTCCAGGGCCTTGTCCAGCGACTGGCCCATCCAGGCGATCTCGTCGTTTCCTTCGGCATTGACCCGGTGGGTCAAGTCGCCTTCGGCGACCGCGAGCAGCAGCTTGGAGCTCTTGACGATCGGCCGGCCGATGAGCCGGGTGATCAGAAGACTGCTGACCCCGGCGGCGAGGAACGCCAGCACCAGCAGGGCGATCGAGGTGTTCCTGGCCGTACGCGCCGTGGAGACGGCGCTCTGGTGCCGGGCCTTGGTGGTGTCGATGGTGGTCTGGCTCAGCGTGCCGAAGGCGTCCTTCACCGGCGTGTAGTAGGTCGTCGCGGAGGTGCCGAGGTTCTCTGCGGACTGACCGATCGGCAGCGCGATCAGCTTCTTCATCTTGTCGTCGTAGGCCGCCAGCGCCGCTCGGAGTCCGGAGAGGTCACGGAGCTCCTCGCTGCTCAGCTTGTGCTTCGCCATCGCGGCGAGGTCGGCGGCCACCGCCTGGTCGCCGAACAGCAGCGAGGACGTCGCGAAGCTGCGCAGGTCCTCCTTGGAGCTCAGCGCCTGGACGACCTGACTGCGGGTGTTCACCGCCGCCAGCTGGGCCTGGTCGAGGGAGACCATGGGCAGCAGGCTGTCGTTGTAGGACCGGTCCACTGCGGAGGTCAGCTGACCCTGCACCACCAGCCCGTACGCCCCGCCGATGCCGCCGAGCACGGCGATCGCGAGGAACGCGGTCATCAGCTTGGTCCGGAAGCGGCGGTTGGTGAACAGCGTGATCATTCGGCACCCTCGGTCGTCGGCACGGGTGGCATCCACAACTCAGCCACCTGCAGCCCATCGGACGACACAGGGCAAAGGACTAGTCCATTCCAGGTAACAACCATGTTACGGCCGCGGCCCCGGGCCGGACGGGGGGAACTCGTCGGCGGCCGGGCGGCGGTTAGCGTACGGGTTGCCGGGCACAGCGACGGACGGGCCGGCTCCTGCAGGCTGGTGCGCGACCAACGGAGACGGACGGGGCCATGCTCAAGACGGTTGGACGAGGGCTTGTCGCGGGAGCAGCTGGCGTGACGGCCCTGAACTGGGCGAGCTACCTCGACATGGCGACGCGCGGGCGGCCGGCCAGCGACACCCCGGCCCGGCTGGTCGAGCAGAGCCTGCGCCGTCTCGACCTCCCGGTGCCCGACCAGACCAGGCTGAGCGCTCTCGGCGCCCTGGCCGGCATCAAGGTCGGGCTGCTCGTCGGGGTCGGCGCCGCGCTGAGCCGAGGCGCGGGGTTGCGGCCGCCGGCGCCGCTCGCCATCGCGCTCACCGGTGGGGCTGCGATGGCCGCCAGCGACCTGCCCATTGCCGCGCTGGGGATCAGCGACCCGCGGCAGTGGTCCGTCGCCGACTGGCTGAGCGACGCCCTCCCCCACCTGGCCTACGGCGTCGCCACCCATGCCACGCTCACCGCCTTCGAACGCACTGACAGAGACACAGCCACCGGTACACGGTTGGCGCGCCGCTCCTTTGCCCTCGGCTGGGCCTGCGGCGGGCGGTCCAGCTTTGGTCCGGCGGCCCTCGCCCTGACCGCCCGCAAGCCGGTCACCGGACTGCGCCGAGCCCGCTCGGTCGCCGCCCTGTTCGCCGGGACCGGCGAGTTCGTGGCCGACAAGCTGCCGTCCACGCCCAGCCGGCTCGAGCCGCGGGCCCTGGGCGCCCGGATCGCCGCCGGTGGGGCTTCCGCAGGTGGCCTCGCCCGCCGGGAGCAGGAACCGGTCTGGGTCCCGACCGCGCTTGGCGCTGCCGGCGCGGCCGCGGGGAGCTACGCCGGCGCGGCCTGGCGGCGTTGGGCCGGGCGCCGCGTACCGGACTGGCAGGCCGCCCTGCCCGAGGACCTGCTCTCGTTGCTGATCGCCCGCTACGCCACTCAGGAGACGCCATGACACATGGACCGATCGGCGGTGACACCGCTGGCGACGCGCCGGACACCGGAGGCGGCGGGGTGACGACCGTCTCGCCGGCGTACGAGCTGCGCGACGTGCCTGGCGTTCTGGAGACCGACGAGCTGCGGCGCCTCGATGCCTGGTGGCGGGCAGCCAACTACCTCGCAGTAGGCCAGATCTACCTCGTCGACAACCCGCTGCTGCGCGAGCCGCTCCAGGTCGAGCACATCAAGCCGCGACTACTGGGGCACTGGGGGACCACGCCGGGGCTCAACCTCGTCTACACCCACGCCAACCGGGTGATCCGCGCGCGCAACCTCGACGCCGTCTACGTCATGGGCCCCGGCCACGGCGGCCCTGGCCCCAACGCCTGCTCCTGGCTGGAGGGCACCTACTCCGAGACCTACTCCGCGATCAGCCAGGACGAGCGCGGGCTCAAGCCGTTCTTCCGCCAGTTCTCCTTCCCTGGCGGTGTCCCGAGTCACGTCGCACCCGAGACCCCGGGCTCCTTCCACGAGGGTGGCGAGCTCGGTTACTCGCTGCTGCACGCCTACGGTGCCGCCCTCGACAACCCGACCCTCACCGTGTTCTGCGTGATCGGCGACGGCGAGGCGGAGACGGGGCCGCTGGCCGCGAGCTGGCACTGCAACAAGTTCCTCAACGCCGCCAGGGACGGTGCCGTACTCCCGATCCTGCACCTCAACCAGTACAAGATCGCGAACCCGACGCTGCTCGCCCGGATCCCCGAGGACGAGCTGCGCAGCCTGCTCACCGGCTACGGCTACGAGCCGCACTTCGTCGGCGAGCCGGGCACCGACGCCGATCCGGCCACGGTCCACCAGGCGCTCGCCGGCGCCATGGACGCCTGCCTCGACCGGGTGGCCGAGATCCAGGCGGCCGCCCGACGCACCGATGACCCGGACACCGCACGGCCGGCGTGGCCGATGATCGTGCTGCGGACGCCCAAGGGCTGGACCGGGCCGGTCGTCGTCGACGGCGAGCAGGTGCAGGGCACCTTCCGCGCCCATCAGGTCCCGCTGCCCAACGTCAGGGACACGCCGGAACACCTGCAGGCACTGGAGTCCTGGATGCGGGCCTACCGGCCCGAGGAGCTCTTCGATGCGGACGGGCGACCGGTCCAGGAGCTGCTCGACCTGCCCCCCATCGGCAACGCGCGGATGAGCGGCAACCCGGTGGCCAACGGCGGCAGCGTCCTCAATGACCTCCAGCTGCCGTCATGGCGCAACTACGCCGTCGAGGTGAAAACCCCTGGTACGGAGCAACACTCGGCCACCCAGGTGCTCGGGACCTGGATCCGGGACGTCATCACGGCCAACCCCTCGTCGTTCCTGCTCTTCGGCCCGGACGAGGTGGCCAGCAACCGGCTGCAGGACGTCTTCGCCGTCACCAACCGCGACTGGAACGCAGAGGTGGGCCCGTACGACGACCGGCTGGCCGCCGACGGCCGGGTCATCGAGGTGCTGTCCGAGCACCTGTGCCAGGGACTCCTCGAGGGCTACCTGCTGACCGGACGGCACGGCGTCTTCACCTGCTACGAGGCGTTCATCCACATCATCGATGCCATGTTCAACCAGCACGCCAAGTGGCTCGAGGCGACCTCGCACATCCCGTGGCGGCAGCCGCTCGCGTCGCTCAACTACCTGCTCTCCTCGCACGTGTGGCGCCAGGACCACAACGGGTTCACCCACCAGGACCCGGGCTTCCTGGACGTGGTCCTCAACAAGAAGCCCGAGATCGTACGGGTCTACCTCCCGCCGGACGCCAACACGTTGCTGTCGACCTACGACCACTGCCTGCGCAGCCGGCACTACGTCAACGTCGTCGTCGCCGGCAAGCAGCCACAGCTGGACTGGCTGGACACCGAGCAGGCTGCGCTGCACTGCACCCGCGGCATCGGCATCTGGGAATGGGCGGGCACCGAGCAGCCCTCTGAGCTGCCCGACGTCGTCCTGGCCTGCGCCGGGGACGTGCCCACGCTGGAAACCCTTGCTGCTGCGGCAATCCTGCGCACGGAGCTGCCCGAGCTCAAGGTGCGGGTGATCAACGTCGTCGACCTGATGCGGCTGCAGCCGGAGACCGAGCACCCGCACGGTCTGCCGGACCGCGAGTTCGACGCGCTGTTCACCACCGATGCCCCGGTCATCTTCGCCTTCCACGGCTACCCGTGGCTGGTGCACCGGTTGACCTACCGGCGGACCAACCACGCCAACCTGCACGTACGCGGATTCATGGAGAACGGCACGACGACCACGCCCTTCGACATGGTGATGCTCAACCGGCTCGACCGGTTCCAGCTGGTGACCGACGTCATCGACCGCGTACCAGGACTTGCACCGCGGGCCGCCGGCCTGCGGCAGCGGATGACCGACATGCAGATCCGGGCGAGGAGCTGGACCCGCGAGCACGGGGAGGACCTGCCGGAGGTCGCCGACTGGACCTGGCCGCACTAGCCAGGATCAGCGCTTGGCCTTCTTGGCCGGCAACGTCCGGGCGAACTCGTACGACCTGCGGACCCAGTCGGCGCCGTCGCCCTCGGGCAGGACGTAGAACCCGCCCATCGGCCGGCCGGGCATCGGCGTGAACGCGGTCCCGCCCTCGGCGAGGAGCTCCGCCGCAGCCTCTGGCGGCAGCTTCACGAAGAGCCCGGTCGCGTGGACCCCGAAGAACATGTTGCCGCCCACCAGGCAGGTCGGACTGCCGAACACCAGCTTGCGGTCGGCTTCGGGGACCACTTCCGTGAGCTGCTCGAACCGTTCGACCAGCTCGGGCGAGGCCTTGTCCATCTCAGCCGCGCCGGCGGAGCTCTTCGAGGCCAGGTCCGCGCAGGTCCGCGAGCGCGGCCATGCGGCCCGTCGCGGCCAGCATCAACGACAGCGCCGGCCCCTCGACCAGGGGACCGGAGCCGGTGGACCAGTCGGCGTCGATCGCCTTGAGGGTGAGGCCGGCCACCCGGCGCTTGCCCCCGATGATGGCGTTGGAGCCGGCGTAGAAAGCGGTCGCCCTGGCGACGGCCTCGGTCGGGTAGACGTGGGAGATGCCCAGCGGCCGGCGGATGTCCTCGGAGTGCACGAGCACCTCTCCGAGGAAGGTGTCCGACGGTCCGGGCGGCGCGGTCGTGGCGCCGGCGACGGCCCGGAACTCCTGGAGCGTCCGCGCGGGGGTGCCGGAGGACTCGGCGCGGGCGCCTGCGCCGTTCATGTCGTGAAACCTGAACTTCGCCGCCGCGAACTTGGCCAGGAACTTCACCGGCGTCATCTTCGCCGTCGACACCATGTGGCCCAGGGCGCGGTGCACCGACCAGTCCGAGCAGAGGGAGGGCGTGTCCCACTGCTCCTCGGTGAGCCCCTCGAGGTCCGCCGCAAGAGCGTCCCGTTCCGCGTGAATCGTGTTCCAGTCAGCGCCCATGGTGCAGATGCTGGCACCTCCGACGAGGCGCGTACAGGCCTCCCGCTCAGCGCCGCAGGGCGGCGGGGACCAGTCCTTCCAGTGCCCCCCGGACGCCGGTCGACCTGAGCTCACCGGCCTCACGCGCCGGCCCGATGATCGCCTGCTGCAGCCGGCGTACGGCGTCCAGGTGGTCGCCCGTCCAGATCATCCGGACGGCCGTGGCGGTGGCCCTGCCGTCCTCGCCCTGCAGGTCGTGGCGGACCGCCTCGACCAGCCTGCCGTCGGCGACCAGGTCGTGCGGGAGCGGGTCGAGCAGCTGCTGCCGGTCGAGCAGGCTGCCGGCCAGGCCGTCGTACCAGCCCTGCACCTGGTCGGCCGACTTCATCAGCTCAGCGCGCGCCGCCCTGCGGTCACCGACCGCGACGCCGTCGTCGCGCTGCCACAGGTCCAGCACCGCGTCGGCAGCGAGCCGCACCTCAGCGACACCGGTGACCAGCGTGGTGACGTGGGCCAGCGGCAACGGCTTGGCACCCCGCTCGGCCAGGTAGTTGCGATAGGTGTCGTCGAGTCGCCGGGCGGCCGCGGCAGCGCGCACAGCCTCGGCGGTCGGCGGCACCGACGGAACGCCGTTGACGTCGCACCGCGCCATGCCGAACTCCACGGCGCGGGTGAGGTAGTCGGCGCTGTCCACGTAGGCCTCGGCCAGCGCCTGCCGCATCGCGGCGCCGGCACCACGGGGCCAGAACAGCAGCCCCACCGCCAGGCTGACCCCGCAGCCGAGCGCAATGTCCTCGACGCGGAGCAGCCCGATCCGCCACCCCGCCGGCTGGATGATGTTGTAAAGGATCACGAGTACGAGGGTGAATGCCGCTTGCCCGGCGGCAAAGGAGATCGCGGCGGGGGCCAGGCCGGCGAACAGGATGGCCGGCGGCAGCAGCGCCCAGAGCACCGTCAGGTTGGTGCCGATGGCCTGGAGCAGCACTGCTCCGACGGCGAAGCCGACGACCGTGCCGGCGATCCCGCGGACCACGTTCTGGCCGGTGTTGAGGGCGTTGGACCGCAGCACCGACAGGGTGCCCAGGACGACCCAGAAGGAGTGCTGCACGCCGGTCTGCTTGGCGACCAGCACGGACAGGCCCAGGGCAGCGGCGCCGCGGATGCTGTTGTGCAGCCAGACCGAGTGCCACTCGACGTGAGCGGTGGCTCGTTCGGTCGCCGCAGCCAGGGTGCGGGGCAGCCCCTCGGGCTGCCGGCCGAGCAGCCGGTCGAGCCAGCCCCTCCGCTCGGCCGCAGCGGTCTGGTCGATGTTCCGCCCGATCTGGGACACGACAAAGCTCAGCTCCTGGGCCCGGAA
>JAWWOL010000360.1:0-4335 GCA_033851695.1 Frankiales bacterium | reverse complement strand
GTCAGGCACAGCAGGTCCGGCGCCAGCGACGCGGTCGACACGTGCACCGCGTCGTCGTAGAGGATCTTGTCGTAGATCTCGTCCGAGAGCAGCAGCAGGTTGCGCCTGCGGGCGACCTCGACGATGGCCTCGAGCACCTCCTGGGGATAGACCGCCCCGGTCGGGTTGTTCGGGTTGATGATCACGAGCGCCTTGGTCCGATCGGTGACCTTGGCCTCGATGTCCTCGACGTCGGGGTACCAGTTGGCGCCCTCGTCGCACAGGTAGTGCACCGCCTTGCCGCCGGCCAGGCAGACGGCTGCGGTCCACAGCGGATAGTCCGGGGCTGGTACGAGGACCTCGTCGCCGTCGTTGAGCAGTCCCTGCAGCGCCATCACGATCAGCTCGGAGACGCCGTTGCCGAGATAGATGTCGTCGATCTCGAGGTCGGGCACCCCCTTCTGCTGGTAGTACTGGACGACCGCCTTGCGGGCAGGGAAGAGCCCCTTGGAGTCGCAGTAGCCCTGGGCCGAGGGCAGGTTGAAGATCACGTCGCGCAGGATCTCGTCCGGCGCCTCGAAACCGAACGGCGCCGGGTTGCCGATGTTGAGCTTGGTGATCCGGTGCCCCTCCTCCTCGAGCCGCTTGGCCTCGTCGAGGACCGGGCCGCGGATGTCGTAACAGACGGAGGCGAGCTTGCGCGACTGACTGATCTGCATACCTCAGCGTCTCACGCCGAGCCGTACGGGCCGCGGCCATTTTCCGGGTTCCGGGCACACTGGTCGGCGTGCACCGCATCCCAGGCCGGGTGGTCGCCGTCGTCGGCCCCACCGCCGCCGGCAAGTCCGACCTGGCGATCGCGCTGGCCCGGGAGCTCGGCGGCGAGGTGGTCAACGCCGACTCGATGCAGCTCTACCGCGGGATGGACATCGGCACGGCCAAGCTGCCGCCCGACCACCGCCAGGGCGTACCGCATCACCTGCTCGACGTCTGGGACGTCCGCCAGGAGGCGAGCGTCGCGTCGTACCAGCAGCTGGCACGCGGCGTCATCGACGACCTGCTCGCCCGGGGCACCACCCCGGTGCTGGTCGGCGGCTCGGGACTGTATGTCCGAGCCGTCCTCGACGACCTGCGCTTCCCGGTGACCGACCCCGTCGTACGGGCCCGCCTCGAGGCCGAGCTTGCGGAGCGCGGGGCACCGGCGATGCATGCCCGGCTGGCCGAGGTCGACCCGGCCTCGGCGGCGATCATCCTGCCGGGCAACGGGCGCCGGATCCTGCGGGCGATCGAGGTTCTCGAGCTGACCGGCGAGCCGTTCGTGGCGACGCTGCCGGGGGAGCGGTCCGTGTACGACGCGGTGCAGATCGGCGTCGACATCGACTACGGGCTGCTCGACGCCCGGATCGAGGAGCGGGTCGCGACGATGTGGCGGCTCGGCCTGGTGGACGAGGTCCGCCGGCTCGAGGTCGAGGGTCTGCGCGAGGGGCTCACGGCCAGGCGGGCGCTTGGCTACGCGCAGGTGCTCGGCTTCCTCGACGGGCGGCTGACCGAGGCGGAGGCTTACGCCGAGACGGCCCAGACCACCCGCCGTTTCGCCCGCAAGCAACGTTCCTGGTTCAAACGTGACCCGGGCATTACCTGGCTCCCGGCCGGACCAGATTTACCAAACCTGGCGCTCGGGCACATCTCAGGCACATAGTCCTCGTACCGGCCCGCGGGGGACGCGGTGCAACCTCGAGGACGACGTCGAGAGGAAAGCCGATGGAACAGCTCGATGTCGACCTGGTCCACGAGCTCAAGCGGTCCGTCGATGACGGCAGCCTTGTCCTGCAGCTCCAACCCGAGATCGACCTGGCCAGCGGCGGGGTGGTCGGCATGGAGGCCCTGCTGCGCTGGCGGCACCCCGAGCGCGGGGTGCTGCTGCCGGCGGACTTCCTGCCGGTGGCCTCTGCGGCGGGACTGATGCCGCTGCTCGGCTGGTGGGTGCTCGAGCAGTGCGCCCAGGAAGCCGCGACCTGGCGCTCGCTGCCGCCCAGCGAGACCCCACGCCAGCTGTGGGTCAACGTCGCCGGGCTGCAGCTGGCGGAGACGGGGTTCTGCGAACGGCTCGCCGGCCTGGTCGAACGGCACGGCCTCGAGCGTGGCGCGCTCGGCATCGAGGTCACCGAGGAGACCCTGACCCAGGACGCCGACACGGTGACCAGGATCCTCGAGGAGCTCCGCGACGCCGGGCTGGCCCTGGCGGTCGACGACTTCGGCAGCTGGTACTCCTCCCTGGCCACCCTCGGCGACCTCCCGGTGGACGCGGTCAAGCTGGACCAGTCCTTCGTACGGGGCCTCGGCAGCGACCTCGACGACGACACCATCGTGGCGTCGGTGATCCGGCTCGCGCACGCTCGCGACCTGTACGTCGTGGCCGAGTGCGTCGAGAGCTGGACCGAGAGTGCCCGGTTGGTGGACCTGGGCTGTGACCGGGCGTTCGGCTACCTGTTCAGCCCGCCGCAGTCCCCGGAGCGGGCGCGGGCCATGCTGGCCCGCGGCGCCGGCTGGCGCCCGCGCAGCATCGACGTCTCCCAGCCGGGGCTGCGGGTCGGGCCGACGCTTTAGGATCGGGGGATGCAGCCGGTGCGGTTCCTCAAGGGACATGGGACGGAGAACGACTTCGTCCTGCTCCCGGACCCAGACGCCGCGCTGACCGTGACCCCCGCGCTGGTCCGCCGGCTCACCGACCGCCGGGCCGGCATCGGCGGTGACGGGGTGATCCGGGTGGTCCCCACGGCTGCGGTCGAGGACGTGGCGTGGCAGGCCGGCGAGGCGCCGTGGTTCATGGACTACCGCAACGCCGACGGCGGCCTGGCCGAGATGTGCGGCAACGGGGCCCGGGTGTTCGCCCGCTACCTGGTCGACGCCGGGCTGGCTCCGCTGGGCCAATTCTCGATCGCCACGCGCGCCGGGGTGAGGGCGATCGAGGTCACCGGTCACGACGTCACCGTCGACATGGGTCCGTGCACCCCGATGGACCCGGCCGAGGTCGCCGTCGAGGTCGGGGGGCGGCGCTACCTCGGGCAGGCGCTGTCGATGGGCAACCCACACGTCGCCGTGCCGGTCTCGGACCTCGCCGATGCCGGAGACCTCGTCCACGCGCCGGTCGTCGACCCCTCCGCGCCGTTCCCGACCGGGGTCAACGTCGAGTTCGTCCTCGGCCGCGGCCCTGGCCGGATCGCGATGCGGGTGTTCGAGCGCGGTGTCGGCGAGACCCGGTCCTGCGGCACGGGCGCCTGCGCGGCCGCCGTCGCAGCCGCTGGTTGGTGGGGCGCCGAGACGCTCGACTACCAGGTCGAGGTGCCGGGTGGCGTCCTGCGCGTCCGCAGCACGCCGGCCGGCTCCATCCTGCTCAGCGGGCCGACCGCCTTCGTCGCCTCCGGCGTGGTCGACCCCGGCCTGTGGGCCGGACAGCCTGCCGAGCTCGCCGCCGCCGGGGTGCCGGGCTGAACGCCTCGGCAATGCAGGTGCCAGTGGCCGGCGATCGTGCGACGATTCGTCCCCACTGCACTCATCCCGTACGGGATGACAGCGCGCCCGCGAGACGTTGGGTCCATTGATGACAGAACCGATTGCACGCCCAGACGTGCCCACGCCCGCCAGCTCCTCACCAATCGAGCTGGACGAGTTCATGTCCTACGACGACTTCGACGAGACCGGCTTCGACGCCGACGAGCGCTTCCACGACCAGGAGGGCGAAGGCCTGGACCTGCTCGACCGGCACGCGCTACGCCGGGTCTCGGGCCTGGCGACCGAGCTCACGGACGTCACCGAGGTCGAGTACCGCCAGCTGCGCCTCGAGCAGGTCGTCCTGGTCGGTGTCTGGACCGGCGGCACCCTCGCCGAGGCCGAGAACTCCATGCAGGAGCTCAAGGCGCTCGCCGAGACGGCCGGCTCCGTCGTCCTCGACGGACTGATCCAGCGCCGTTACAAGCCCGATCCGGCGACGTTCATCGGCTCGGGCAAGGCCCTGGAGCTGCGCGAGATCGTGCTCGCCACCGGCGCCGACACCGTGGTCTGCGACGGTGAGCTGACGCCTGGCCAGCTGCGGCAGCTCGAGGAGGTGGTCAAGGTCAAGGTGATCGACCGGACCGCGCTGATCCTCGATATCTTCGCCCAGCACGCCACCAGCAAGGAGGGTAAGGCGCAGGTCGCACTGGCCCAGATGACCTACATGCTGCCCCGTTTGCGTGGCTGGGGTGAGTCGCTGTCCCGGCAGGGCGGTGGGGCCGGCGGCAGCGGCGGTGGCATCGGCACCCGCGGTCCGGGTGAGACCAAGATCGAGACCGACCGTCGCCGGATCCGCACCCGGAT
>JAWWOL010000365.1:0-5033 GCA_033851695.1 Frankiales bacterium | reverse complement strand
CGACCGGGACGAAACGATCGTGGACTTGGCGGGCTCATTCTTCCGTGGTGGCGGAGCCGCGCTCGCGGGCAGCCATCACGTAGCGTGGGGGCATGAGCATTGCCGCGACTGCACCCGGGTCGCCTGTACCAAACGACCGTTCCGAGGCGCTGACCGAGTTCGCTGCCGCCTACGACTTCCCGCTCGACCCGTTCCAGGTCCGCGCGTGCGAGGCACTGGAACGCGGTGACGGAGTCCTGGTCGCCGCCCCGACCGGCGCCGGCAAGACGATCGTCGGCGAGTTCGCCGTACACCTGGCCCTGCGGCTGGGCCAGAAGTGCTTCTACACGACGCCGATCAAGGCGCTGAGCAACCAGAAGTTCGCCGACCTGAGCGCACGGTACGGGGCGAGCAACGTCGGCCTGCTCACCGGCGACAACTCGATCAACGGGGACGCACCGGTCGTCGTCATGACCACCGAGGTCCTGCGCAACATGATCTACGCCGGCTCGTCGGCGCTGCGCGGCCTCGGTTACGTGGTGATGGACGAGGTGCACTACCTGTCCGACCGGTTCCGTGGCGCGGTCTGGGAAGAGGTGATCATCCACCTGCCGGAGCACGTGAGGCTGGTCAGCCTGTCCGCCACGGTGTCCAACACCGAGGAGTTCGCCGACTGGCTGGTGACCGTACGCGGCCACACCCAGGTCGTCGTCGAGGAGCACCGCCCGGTCCCGCTGTGGCAGCACGTTCTGGTCGGGGACCGGCTGCACGACCTGTTCGTCGACCGCAGCGGGCACCACGAGCCGGGGCACTCCGACGACGAGCCGGAGCCCGGCCTGCGGGTCAACCCCGAGCTCTACCGGCTGGCCCGCGACGAGGGACGTTTCTCCCGTACGGGACCCCGTGGTGCCAAGGGTGCACCGGTCAGGCCACAGGGGCGCGGCCGCGGCGTGCCCAGCAGGGTCGACGTCGTCAACGCGCTGGACCGTGACGGCCTGCTGCCGGTGATCACCTTCATCTTCAGCCGGGCCGGCTGCCAGGGCGCGGTCGAGCAGTTCCTGCGCAGCGGCGTGCGGCTGATCTCGCCGGAGGAGCGGCGGACGGTCCGAGAGGTCGTCGAGTCGCGCACCCAGGACATCCCCGACGAGGACCGCAGCGTGCTCGGCTACTACGACTGGCTCGAGGGGCTCGAGCGGGGCGTCGCAGCCCACCACGCCGGCATGCTCCCCGCGTTCAAAGAGGTGGTCGAAGAGCTGTTCAGCCGGGGGCTGGTCAAGGCGGTCTTCGCCACCGAGACCCTGGCGCTCGGCATCAACATGCCGGCCAGGTCGGTGGTGCTGGAGAAGCTGGTCAAGTGGAACGGCGAGGCCCACGTGGACGTGACGCCGGGGGAGTACACCCAGCTCACCGGTCGGGCCGGCCGCCGCGGCATCGACGTCGAGGGGCACGGCGTCGTCCTGTGGCAGCCCGGCCTCGACCCGGAGGCGGTCGCCGGGCTCGCCTCGACCCGCACCTATCCGCTGCGCTCGAGCTTTCGGCCCTCGTACAACATGGCCGTCAACCTGGTCCGCACCGTGGGCAAGGCGCGTGCCCGTGCCTTGCTCGAGTCGTCGTTCGCGCAGTTCCAGGCCGACCGCTCGGTGGTGGGACTGGCCCGTCAGGTCAGCCGCAACCAGGGGGCGCTCGCGGGCTATGCCGAGGCGATGACCTGCCACCTCGGGGACTTCGACGAATACTTCGGCTACCGGGTCGCGATCAAGGAGCGCGAGGGGCAGCTCGCCCGCGAGGGTGCCTCCCTCCGTCGGGCCGCGGCGGCAAAGTCCTTGGAGACGTTGAAGACTGGCGACGTCGTACGGATCGCCGGCGGGCGCAGGGCTGGGCTGGCCGTGGTCCTCGACCCGGGGCTCAAGGACGTCGGCCCGGACGGTTACCCCCGCCCGGTGGTGCTCACCCAGGAACGCCAGGTCAAGCGGATGACGGCGGCCGACTTCCCCGACGAGGCAGTCGTCGTGGACACCGTACGGGTGCCGCGTGGCTTCAACCAACGGTCGGCGCAGTCCCGGCGCGACCTGGCCGCGTCACTGCACCGGCACGGCGGTGCCGAGGGCACGGTCAAGGACCGGCCGCGCAAGACGAGGGCGCTCGCGGCCGACGACCAGCAGCTGGTCGAGCTCCGGCGGCTGATGCGCCAGCACCCCTGCCACGGCTGCGCCGAGCGCGAGGACCATGCCCGGTGGGCCGAGCGGCACGAACGCCTTCGCCGCGACACCGCCGAGATCGAGCGCAAGGTCTCCGGCCGCACCAACACGATCGCCCGTACCTTCGACCGGGTCTGCACCGTGCTCGACCGGCTCGGCTACCTCGAGGGCGGAGCGGTGACCGCGCCCGGCGACCAGCTGGCCCGGGTCTACAGCGAGAGTGACCTGCTCGTCGTCGAGTGCCTGCGCTCCGGGCTGTGGGACCGGCTCACCCCGGCCGAGCTCGCCGCGTGCGTGTCGGCGCTGGTCTACGAGACCCGGCGGGCGGACGAGTCCATCTCGCCGCGGCTGCCCACCGCCGCTGTGCAGCACGCGCTGCAGCAGATGTCCCAGCGTTGGTCGGAGCTGACCGAGCTCGAGGACAGGCACCACCTCACGTTCCTGCGCGAACCGGACGCCGGTTTCGCGTTCGTCGCCCACCGCTGGGCGTCCGGGCACCGTCTCGACCAGGTGCTCACCGAGGCAGATCTCACCGCAGGTGACTTCGTCCGCTCGATGAAGCAGCTCATGGACCTGCTCGGTCAGATCGCCGACGTCGCAGCCGAGGACAGTCCGGTACGGGGCACGGCGCGAGCGGCCCTGAACGGCCTGCGCCGCGGAGTGGTCGCCTACTCCTCCGTGAGCTGAAGGCGCAACCTTCGGTGGACTCCGGGGGATGGATGTCGAATTTGCGTTCCGGGCTCCGTCCTCACCATGAAGGCCCCGACGGGGCGCCGGTTGAGAGAGGATGACGCCATGCGTTTCATGCTGCTGCAGGACTACGGGGCCCCCGACTGGGACTGCCCGCCGATGGACCAGTGGACCCCAGCGGACGTCCGCGCGCACATCGAGTTCCAGGTCGCCCTCAATGCCGAGCTGACCGGAACCGGCGAGCTCATCGACGCCCAGGCCCTGACCGCCCCCGAGCAGGCCCGGTTCGTCACGGCCGACGGCGCAACCGCACCCGTCGTCACCGACGGCCCCTACCCCGAGGGCAAGGAGCTCGTCGCCGGATAC
Organism: Frankiales bacterium; assembly: GCA_033851695.1. Lineage (GTDB taxonomy): Bacteria > Actinomycetota > Actinomycetes > JAWWOL01 > JAWWOL01 > JAWWOL01. The sequence goes on along the minus strand of JAWWOL010000365.1, from coordinate 1,800 downwards.
CGAACGATCGATGTCGACTCACTCGAGCGGGCCGTGGAGATCGCGGCGCGTGCCTCAGCCGCGCCCGGCCCGGGCGGCCGACCGATGCGCACCCGCATCGAGGTCCGGGAAGTCATGGGCCGGGTCGGATCGTCGGTGGACGAGCTGGTCGAGCTCTCGCCGCTGAGCTGAGGCCATGATGACGACCACCGAGGACCTGCTGCGCACACTGTCACCGCAGGTCCTCGGGGTCGTCGCCCGCCGGCTCGGTAACTTCACCGAAGCCGAGGACGCCCTGCAGGAAGCGCTGCTGGCAGCGAGCAGGTCATGGCCGACCGACGGCGTGCCGGACGACCCGGCGGCGTGGCTGCAGCGCGTCGCGTTCCGCCGCTTCGTCGACGCCTACCGCAGCGAGCAGGCCCGGCGTCGGCGGGAACTGCTCGTGGCGTCCTGGTCACTTGCGCCACCGCCTGCCGTCGAGACGACCGACGACACGCTCACCTGCATGTACTTGTGCTGCCACCCCGTGCTGTCGCCGTCGCTGGCGATCCCGCTGACGCTGCGTGCGGTCGGCGGCCTGACGACCGAGCAGATCGCGGCGGGGTTCCTCGTACCCGTACCGACCATGCGGCAGCGCATCAGCCGGGCCAAGGCAAAGCTCAAGGCCGAGAACGCGCCGTTCGCATCCCCGCCCGCGAGCGAGTTGGCGCACCGGCTGCGCTCGGTGCTCCACGTCCTCTACCTGATCTTCAATGAGGGCTACGCCGCCACCGACGGCGACGAGCTGGCCCGCGCCGCTCTCAGCGACCGGGCGATCGCGCTCACCCGCCTCGTCCACACGGCGCAACCAGACGACGCCGAGGTCGCCGGACTCCTGGCGCTCATGCTCCTCACCGACGCACGTCGCTCCGCGCGAACGAACGACACCGGCGACGTCGTCCCGCTCGCCGAGCAGGACCGTGCTCGCTGGGACCGCGCCACGATCACCGAAGGTTTGGGCATCCTCACCGCCGCGCTGCGCAGCGGGCCGCTCGGCGAGTACGGGCTGCAGGCCTGCATCGCCGCGCTGCACGACCAGGCCAGCAATGCCGAGGCCACCCGCTGGGCAGAGATCGCCGCTGTGTACGGGCGGCTCGAACGGCTGACCGACAACCCGATGGTAAGGCTCAACCGGGCGGTCGCAATCGGCATGGCGACGACGCCGCAGGCCGGCCTCGACCTGCTCGACGCGATCGACGCCAGGCTGGCCGGACACCATCGGCTGAACGCTGCCCGCGCCCACCTGCTGGAGCGCGCCGGCAGGCCATCGGACGCAGCGGACCACTATCGCCTCGCTGCCGCCCGGGCCACCAACACCAGGGAGCGTGACCACCTCGTGCTGCGCGCGGCCAATCTCAGCCAGCACGGCTGACGGCTGCGTTTGTCGTACTGTCGGCCGCATGGACTGGAAAATCGAAGTCATCTTCGTGCCCGTCACCGACATCGATCGGGCAAAGGCGTTCTACGTGGAGCAGGTGGGCTTCCACGCCGACCACGACCATCGGGTCAGTGACGAGGTCCGCTTCGTGCAGCTCACGCCCCCCGGGTCGGCCTGCTCCATCGCCTTCGGGCAGGGGCTCAGCGACATGGCGCCTGGCTCTCAACGCGGCATCCAGGTCGTGGTGGAGGACGCGGCAGCCGCACGCGCTCAGCTTGTCGCGCGCGGGGTCGCGGCCAGTGACGTCGACGTGCAGCCGTGGGGCTCGTTCGTCACCTTCGCCGACCCGGACGGCAACCGCTGGACGTTGCAGGAGCTTCCTGCCCGCGGCTGAGCCGGAGGTC
>JAWWOL010000317.1:0-8643 GCA_033851695.1 Frankiales bacterium | reverse complement strand
ATGGACCTGACAGATCTTGGACCACCGATTTCACAGGCTGCCCAGCCGTGCCCATCCCAGCCGCAACGGGGCGCGGGCAGGCCCGCCTGTTGAACGGTGTGGTGAGGGGGTGGGCACCCCCTTCTGGGATTGGGTCGGTAAACCGGCCGCAAATGCAGACGAACCCGGCGCAGAAGCGTCGGGTTCGTCTGTTCCTGCCCGGAGATCCGGACTGGGGTTGTAGCGGGGGCAGGATTTGAACCTGCGACCTCTGGGTTATGAGCCCAGCGAGCTACCGAGCTGCTCCACCCCGCGTCGTTGTGTCCCCCACTATAGCCACCCCTGCAGGACCGGCCAAACCGTCACAGGACAAGATGTCCGCATGAGCGACCACCTCACCTCCGTCATGACCGAGATCGAGCAGTACGTCGCATCGTCCGGATGGGACCAGAAGGCCCGCCTGTTCGCCCTGGTGGAGACGGCCGACCTCGTACGGCGCGAGCCGGCGATGGCTGCGCGGCTCGGCCTGGACGGTGACGTGGCAACCGACGCGGTCGAAGGATCCTTGACCCCGGTCGAGCAGGACGGGCTCGAGGACCAGCCACTGGACGAGCTGCTCGCCCGGATCGGCTGGCCGGCTGAGGTCGTCGGCTGCGCAGTCGTCGACGAGGTCCTCGTGCTGCCACCCGGAGCAGAAGCCGAAGCGCCGGAGGAGGCCGACGACGAGGCGACGGCCGCGTGGGTCGCGGCCCATCCGTCCCGCCGCGAGGTGCGTCTCGCGGTGGGTGTGCTGCGTGACGGCACGCGGATGGCGACGCTTCGGCTACGGGCTGACGGCGAGACCGCGGCGGACGGCTACGCCGACGACGTCGTGGTCGGCCCGGACCTCGCACCCGGACTGGCCGAGGCGCTGCTGGAGACGTTCAACGAGGGCTGAAGACCCTCAGCTGGCGGTGCACGCCGGCAACGAGGCGGCCTGACCTGCGGCGATCGCCTTCACGTCGGCCAGCGCGTCGTTCAGCTTGTTGACCTTGATCACCTGCAGGCCGGCCGGGATGCCGCCGGTGACCACGTCGTTGCAGTTGCCGGCCGGCGCGAGGAAGTACTGGGCGCCCTGGGCACGGACCCCGTACATCTTCTGGGTGATGCCACCGATCGGGGACACGGTGCCGGCGTCGTCGATCTCACCGGTGCCGGCGATGAACTTGCCGCCGGTCAGGTTGCCCGGCGTCAGGATGTCGATGAGCCCGAGGGCGAACATCATGCCCGCGCTGGGGCCGCCGACCGAGTCGACATGGATCGTGACGGTGAACGGCCACGACGGCTGAGGGGTGAAGCCGACCAGTGCGCGGGGCGGCTTGTCGGTCGAGGCGATCGTCCCGACCGTCAGGGTCATCGGCGTCCCCTTCCGGGTGATCCCGATGGTGACCTTGTCCCCGATCTTGTGCTTCTGGATCAGGTCGTGCAGCGTCGTGACGTCGGTGACCGGCGTGCCGTCGACACTGACGATCTGGTCCCCCGGCTTCAAGACCCCGAAGGCGGGTGTGTTGGCCTCGACCTCGAAGACCTGGACACCGGTCGGCTTGATCCCGAGCTGGGTCAGCGCAGCGACCTGTGCGGAGCTCTGCGACTGCTGCATCTGCTGGTTGTCCTGCTGCTGCACCTGCTGCGAGGTCTGGCCGGGCGGGAAGATCTCGCTCTCGGGTACGAGCTCGACGTGCTTGTCGAAGAGGTAGCGCAGCGCCTTGGTCAAGTCCATCGGATAGTGCGGGCCGCCGCTCACCGAAACGGTCACGAGGTTGAGGTGGCCGGACGTCGGCGGGTAGGTCTGCCGGCCGGACACGGAGATCAGCGGCTGGCCCGCGGCGTCCTTGCCGAGAGTGTTGTAGGTCGGCCCGGGAGCCAGACCCGCGTACGGGACATGCATCTGCGCGCCGACAACCACCATCACCAGGACGAGGGCTGCGGACAGGACGAGCGTCACCACGCGGCGGGCCATTACGCCAGCCTAACCGGCAACCGGGGGGTCGGGCTCCCCGTGCCGCAACACAGCGGCAGCGAACCCTGTGGGTGTCGCTGCCGGTGTGTTGCTGCTCGGCGTGCGCTCGAAAGCGCCAACCTCCGCCGGTTCAGCCGCCGAAGTAGCCGAGGCCGCGCGGGCCCTCACGGTGGCTGCTCGGGACGGGCTCCTCGTTGGTCTCGCGGGCCACCGGGAACGACGCAGCGGCGAGCATCTCGATCGAGGAGACGTCCGAGGGGATCTCGGCCACGTCCATCGGCGGCAGTTCCTCGGTGCTGGGGGCCTGCTCGGCGACGGGCTCGGCCGGGAGCTCCGGCGAAGGCTCGGGCTGGTCGAGCTCCGGCACCGGCGCCTCGTTCTCGGCGTCCCGGGGCAGGTCGCCGTGGGCGATGTCGCTGGGGATCAGGTCGGTGAAGTCCGCCGGAATGAGGTCGGTCAGGTCGGCCGGGGCTTCCTCAACGACGTCGTAGGCACCGGCGCTCGGAGCCGGCGCGTCGTCACCGTCGAACAGCAGCGGCCCGGGGGCCAGCGTCAGCGGCGGCAGCTCGGCCGCACTCGACTCGAAGGTCGGGATCGGGATGGACCCCTCCGCGTCCTGTGCGTCGAGCTCGATCTCGGCCTGGTCGGCGTACGGCTCCGGCTCGAACGGCTCGGGCGCAGCAGCGGTCTCGGCAACCGGCTCGGCCTCGAAGGCTTCGAGCTCAAGGGGAGCCTCAAGCGGAACCTCAAGGGCCGGAGCGTCGAACGCCTGGTCCTCCGAGAACGACTCGAAGAAGTCACTCGGCGGCGGCGGCGGAGCGGGCAGCTGGACGACCGGCAGCTCGTTCTGTTCCTGGTACTCCGACCCGGCGGCCTCGACCACGGCAACGACCACGGCAACGTCCTCGAGCTCGGACAGGACCAGCTCGGGCGCCTCCAACGGCGCCGGCTCCTCGTACAGGTCTGCAGCCTCCACCTCGAGGGTGACCGGCGTAGCGTCGACGTCTACCTCAGCGTGAGGGGCAGTGGCCTCGGGAACCTCCACGACCTCGGCGGCGACCGGGGTAGGCGGCGGGGGCGGGATGGACGGCTCCTCGAAGGACACGTCGAAGGGCTCAGGCTCGGACACCGGCAGCTCGACGTGCACGTACGTGCGGAAGGCAAGCGGCACCGCATGCAGGGCGAAGACGCTGACGTCCCCGACGCCGTTGTCGTTGCGCAGGCGTTCGACGACGCGAACGGCCTCCTCGAGGTCCGCCGCTCGGCAGAACGCCTCGGCGCCGTCGGCGCCCGGGTAAAAGACGACGTGCTCCACGGGGCGGGCCCCTCTCGATCAGGTCGATGACCCTCAGGGACTCGGCAAACCGACAGGCGATGTTGAGCAATCCGGCCGTACGGGCACGAAGCGCGTCAGCGCGGTTCGCCCGAAGGGAGCAGCGATGCCCCAACCCGGTCGGTCACGCCTTCAGCCGGTGCCCGCTCAGCGGCGGAGGCGCCCCGCCGCCGCTGAACGCCGCGGCTGCTGCGGGGCGGGGACGGGCGTCTCGAGCACCTGCAGGAAGCGCTGGTGCGCCTGCATGCTCTCCTTGGGCGTCAAAGGCGCCGAAGGGCGGTTGGCGATCCGGTAGACAACCCACGCGACAAGCGTCACCACGAGGGGGACGGCCACCCAGGCGAGGATCTTCATAGCCAGCTTCCGTTTCGATGGAGCATCCCGACCACACCATGGTAGGGCCACGGGTGGCCGACCGTCAGGGACTTCCCACCCAGGACTCACCACCGTCGAGAAACCGCTGGTGCTTCCACAGCGGCACCTGCTCCTTCAGGTCGTCGATCAGCCGTCGGGCGGCCTCGAACGCCTCGCCGCGGTGGGCGCACGACACGGCGACCACGACCGCGAGGTCGCCGACAGCCAAGTCGCCCGTACGGTGCACCGCCGCGAGCCCGTACACCGGGTAGGCAGCGACGACAGCCTCAGCGACGCGGCGCAGCTCGGCCAGCGCGCTCGGGTGGGCCGAGTAGCCGAGCTCGGCGACCGGCCGCGCCTCGTCGTGGTCGCGAACGACGCCGAGAAAGGTCACGACACCCCCCGCCCCGGGATCGGCCACGGCGGCGAGCACTTCGTCGACCGACAGCGGGGTGTCCCTGATGTCGAGCAGCCGAATCGCGTCGCTCATCAGTTCCTCCGTCGCTTGCGGGCCCGCCGTACGAGGGCCGCGGTGCCGACCAGGGCGACCGTGGCGGAGGCGGCAGCGGCGCGGGTGGCATCCTTGCGGTCGACCCGGCGCGTGCCGAGGGCGGTGTGCCGTGCCGACTCCTCGAGCAGCACCTCCAGGGCAGCCTCGTTGTCGAAGGACGGAACCCAGCCGGCGGCGGTGAGGGCCGCCGTGGTCACCACCAGCGGATGGACCAGGAACGACAGCTCGCTGGATGCGGCGGGGGTGATGCCGATGCGATGCAGCCGCTCGGCTGTGGAGATCGCGACCGAGGCGGGCAGCTCGATCCGGCGCAGCCCGCTCACCCGCTCGACATCCTCCTGGCTCAGCCACCCCAGACCGGCCACGTTGGCCGACACGAGGTAGGGCCCGATCGCGGCCAGCTCGAGGGCAGCGACCAGGTCCTCGACGTGGCAGAACTGCCACAGCGGGGCCGAACCGCGCAGCACCAGCAGGCGGGGCGCTTCGAAGTGCCGGGTCACGACCGAGTCGATGCCGGGGCCGACCAGAGGCGCAGGGCGCAGGATGGAGATCTCGAGCCACGGGTGGGCACGGCGGGCGCGCTGGGCCACCGCCTCCATCTCGACCAGGTCGCCCAGCACCGACTCGTCCGGGTCGGCGAGCACCTCGGCGTCGTCGGCCAAGGGACCGTCGTGGGGCACCTGGGACCCGTACACCATGGCGCTCGTGGTCAGAACCACCCGCCTGACCCCGGCAGCAGCAGCGGCGGTCAGCGCGACGGTCGTGCCGCGGACGTTGAGCGCCCGCCGCTCGACCGCTGAGGCATCCACCCGGAGGTCGAGCGCGAGGTGGACGAGCGCGTCGATGCCGGACAGCTTGCTGGCAAGGACAGGATCGCGTACGTCCGCGATCCGCCAGGTCGCGTCGGGCTGCTCGCCCCGGTGGTCGTCGATCGCGATCACCTTGCGTACGCGAGGGTTGGCGACCAGTCGGGCGACCAGCGCGGCGCCCATGCCGTCGGCCGCGCCAGTGACCGCGATGACCGGTTTGCGAGTGCGCCCTGCGCGAACGGAGGTGGCCTGGGAAGTCACGGGCACCGTGCCGCGGTTACCGTGGAGTAGCGCATCGGTGCCAGCCCGACGCCAGGCGCGAGGTGGCCGTACACCCGGCCGCGATCCTCCGGATCGGAAGTGACCAAGTGAGTGACCTGCCTTTCGGTTTCCAGCCTCCTCGCGACGACGAGGACGGACCCGGCGGGTCTGGGGGCAACCCAGCGGACCCGTTCGCCATGTTCGGCGGCGGGGGTGCGGATCTGTCGGCTGCCCTGCATCGTTTCGCTGACCTCATGTCGTGGACTGGTGGACCGGTCAACTGGGATCTTGCCCGAGATGTGGCTACCGACTCCGCTGGGGAGTCCGATCTCTTGGTCGGACCGGCGCAGTCGCAGGCCGTCGACGAGGCGCTGAGGCTTGCCGACCTGTGGCTGGACGGGGTCACGCCGCTGCCCACGGGCATCCGTACGACCGAGGCGTGGAGCCGCAAGCGCTGGGTGCAGGCGACGCTGCCCGTGTGGTCCACACTTGCCGACCCGGTCGCCGCACGGGTGGTCGAGGCGCTGTCAGCGCTGTCCGCTCCCGGCGGAGACCTCGCCGCCCAGCTGCCGCCGGAGATGGCGGCGATGAGCGGCGCCCTGGGCGGGATGTTCAAGCAGATCGGCGGCGCCATGTTCGGCAGCCAGGTCGGCCAGGCGCTGGGCATGCTGGCCACCGAGGTGGTCAGCTCGACAGAGATCGGCCTGCCGCTCGGCCCAGCAGGTGTCGCCGCGCTCGTCCCCACCAACGTCGCGGCGTTCGGCGAGGGCATCGGCGTGCCTGCGGACGAGGTGCGCCTCTACCTCGCCCTGCGCGAGGCCGCCCACCAGCGGTTGTTCGGGCACGTGCCGTGGCTGCGTTCGCACCTGCTGGCCCTGGTCGACGAGTACGCCCGCGGCATCAGCGTGGACATGAACGCGATCGAGTCGGCGGTCGCCGAGCTCGACCCGACCAACCCGGAGGCGCTGCAGAGCGCGCTGGCCGGCGGCCTGTTCGAGCCACAGACGACACCGGCTCAGCAGGCGTCGCTCGAGCGGCTCGAGACGGCCCTCGCACTCGTCGAGGGCTGGGTCGACGAGGTCGTCGACGCCGCCGCCTCGGCGCACCTGCCCGGAGCGGGCGCGCTGCGCGAGACGACCCGTCGCCGCCGGGCGGCCGGTGGGCCGGCCGAGCAGGCGTTCGCGACCCTCGTCGGGCTCGAGCTGCGTCCGCGCCGGCTGCGGGATGCCGCGACACTGTGGGCGATGCTGGCCGAGGTCCGTGGCATCGACGGTCGCGACGCGGTGTGGGCGCACCCCGACCTGATGCCGAGCACCTCCGACCTCGACGACCCGGCGGCCTACGTCGCGCGCGACAACGGCCCACTCGACCTGTCCTCGCTCGGCGACCTCGACGCCTCGGCGGCGCCGACCGAGCCGTCGGCCGCCGAGCGCTCCGAGCTGCGCGACGACGAGGGGCCCACGGGCTGACCTACTGCCCGGTCGCGCTGCCCGCGTAGAACCGCGACGGGCACCCGTACACCGCGACCTTGGGGGTGTCGTTGGCCGTGGCATCGGTGTTCGCGACGTCGACGCTGACCGCACCGATCGTCAACCGGAACGTCGCCGGCCTCGTCAGCCGGTCCTGCGGCGCGCAGGTCCCGGCCGAGGGGTCCCCACCCACGGTGACGACCAGGCCGCCCGCGGCCGTCGCAGGCAGATGCCCGTCCACGAGTGACGTCGGCGGCATTCCCTCGCTCACCGGGAGCGGCGCGTAGACACCATCAACCGGTCCACCCAGTCCCCCACCGGGGATCGGCAACGGCTTGCCCGCACTGGTGAGTGCGGCCATCGTGAGACTGCCGCTCAGTGAGCACCCCGTTGCCGACGTGTTGACCACGACGACCTCGCCTTGGACAAGACCATCGACCAACCCGACCGCTCGCAGCTCGCCGCTCAGGTCACCCGAAGCGCAGCTCCGAAGGATGGTCGCGGCCGGGTCTGTGGTCCGGACGGCCGGCGCCGGGCTGGGAGCCGGTCCCGACCACGGTTGGATCTGCGACAGCACCACTCCGGGCATGGGCCCTGCGGTCGGGAGAGTGGATCCGACGTAGACCGTTTCCGCCACATCGCCGACGACCGCAAGCAGCGCGTAGTGCACCCCTGCTGTCCCGGTCGCCGGCCCGTCGAGGGTCCCGACCAGCAGGCACAGCGGCACGTCGGTTGCCGGCTCGAGTGCGTCCAGCAGCGGGCTGTCGCCCCCCACGGGCTGCCGCCAGCCGGCCAGGGCCGAAGCGGTGGTGCTCGCCCCGTACATCCGCTCGACCATGCCATAGCGTCGCGCAGCGTCGCTCGCCACCGGGTCACACGTCGCCGACAGCCCGCCGCCCGGCACTCCGCGCGCTGACTTTGCCTGGTGCTGCAGGGTTTCCGGTACGGCAACGGCGACGACGACGCCCAGCGCCAGGGCGACCACCGCGGCGGCGCTGCGATTTCGGCGGATGCGGGCAGCACGGCCCCGGACCAGCGGGTCGGCGTCGGGGTTAGGCCGGACCCGGTCGACCAGCAGGTCGAACCGTCCGCGGAGCTCGTCGTCGTTCATCCCAGGCTCCTCTCGGCGTCCACGGCGAGGATCTGGCGGAGCCGGGCGAGGCCGCGCGACGTGTGGGTCTTGACACTGCCGACCGAGCAGCCGAGCAGCTCGGCGACCTCGCGCTCCGACCGGTCCTCGTAGAACCGCAGGACCACCGCCGCCCGCTGCTGTCGGGGCAGCTGGGCGAGGGCGCGACTGAGCTCGTCCGCGTCGTCGACGACACGCGTGGCGTCCGCGGCGGCGACCTGCTCCGGCAGGACTGCCGTCGCCTTCTCACCGTGCCACCGGCGCTGCCACCACGACGCCTGCAGACGGACCATCACGCGATAGACGTAGCCGTCCAGGTCGCCGCGATCGTGCAGCCTTGGCCAGGCCAGCATCGTACGAGCGAGCGCGGTCTGGACCAGGTCCTCGGCGCGGCCCGGGTCGCCGGCGCAGAGCAGGTAGGCAGTCCGGGCGAACGCCGACCAGCGCGCCCGGACGAACGCGCTGAACTCCACATCGTCCGCAGCGTTCACGATCGCTCCCCCGTCATGCCGTCATTCACCGGGTGGCGGCGGATTTGGTTGACAGCGATTGCCAGCTGTTGCGGCGGGGGCCTCAGCCGCGGCTGAACGCTCTGCCATCAACCTCGGCGTAGCCCTCGACGGCCAGCGCCACCGCACGCCACTTTGCCTTGCCCTTCGGCAAAGTCACCTTGTAGGTGCCCTTGGCGCTGAGGCCGACGGTCTTGACGGTGACCCAGCCGTGCGTGGTCGTTTTCTGCAGGGCGACCGGCTGGTGGGCGCGGAAAGCGACCACCTTGCCGGAAAGCACTGATCCCTTG
>JAWWOL010000299.1:0-3455 GCA_033851695.1 Frankiales bacterium | reverse complement strand
GCCGCCGACCAGTTCGGCGCCGCCCCGGTGCTGGTCGTCGGCGGAGCCATCGGCATCGCTGCCATGGCCTTGGGAACGGCGCCGGGCTCGACTCGGACGCTGACCCGCCTGGAGCAACCCGAGCATCCGGACCGGGCCGAACGCATCGGCAGCGACCAGGCAGCCGTCGTCCTGCGCTGAGCCCCGAGATCGCGCACGCTGCCGTCTCCGGCCGTCAGCAGGAACGACCGACACCGCTCGTCGACCTCAAGGCAGAGCTGGAGGGTCCTGAGCGATCTCAAGCCCTGCTCGAGACCGGAAACCCTTCGCAGCGTCCTCGCCGAATCGGGGCACGAGGGCGACCTCCCGTTGGTAGGCTGGCGCTTCTTGCGGATGCCATGACATGGCCTATCGCCGCGCCGGTCTGACCACGTCTGGAGTCCTTCGTGCTCGCGCTTTCCCGCCGTCCGCTCAACCTCGCCGTCGTCGGCGCCGCCACCGCTGCGATGCTGCTCGGCTCCGTCGCCTCGGCGCAGGCTGCCGCGCCGGCGCTCAAGACCGTCACGATGGACCAGGTGTTCGGGGCGCTTCCGCTGGCCAAGCAGCTGCCGGGCGCCGTGCGGATGGTCGACAAGTTCGAGACGCCTGGCTCGGCGGCAGTCGACGTCTGCCCGGAGCTCGACCTGTCGTCGCTGATCAGCCAGCTGACCGGGGGCAGCACGTCGTTCACGCTCGGCGTGCGGTTGAAGGGCTCCATGGTCGGAGCCGACTACCTGCCGGCGCGATCCCAGACGCCCCAGGCGAAGACCGCCGCGTGGAGCGTCGGCGCGGTGGTGTTCCACACCGCTGCGCTCGCCAAGGCGGCAGCCGCCACGGTGGCCGCGGCCGAGAAGACCTGTCCCAAGGCATCTCCGCCGATCCCGGACTTCCCGGTCTCCTTCTCCCTGGTCCGGGCGGACTCCGCCGCTTACGCGGTCGACGGCTGGACCGGTTACCGGACGGTGGACAAGTTCTCCACTCTCGACCTGCTCCAGGGCCCCGACCCGGTCGGCAGCCGGTCTACGCAGGTCTTCCTGACCCGCGGCAACCTGATGATGTTCATCGTGGAGACGGGTGACATCGAGCCAGGAACGGTGGCCCGCCAGGAGGGCTGGCGCAAGACCGCCACCAAGCTCATGCTGGCGAAGCTCGACCGGTTGTTGACCTGACCCCGGGTGCAGCAAGCAGGTCGGCTCGAGACCCGAGAGGGGTTGGTGTGTCGGGCATCGAGCTCGAGCTGCCGGTCCTTCAGGCCGACTGCTCCCGCTGTGTGGGGCTGTGCTGCGTCGCCCCCGGTTTCGTCGCGTCCGCTGACTTCGCCCTCACCAAGCCGGCCGGCCGACCGTGCCCCAACCTGCAGGCGGACTCCCGCTGCGGCATCCACGCGACCCTTCGGGAGAAGGGCTTTTCGGGCTGCACGGTCTACGACTGCTTCGGCGCGGGGCAACACGTGTCGCAGGTGACCTTCGCCGGCCGTGACTGGAGGTCGGCGCCCGGGACGGCTGGGCAGATGTTCGCGGTGTTCCCGCTCATGCGACAGCTGCACGAGCTCCTGTGGCACCTCCGCGAAGCCCTGTCGTACGAGGCCGCCGCGCCGGTCCACGCCCAGCTCCGTCGGTCGCTCGAAGGCACCGAGCTGCTCACCCGGTCACCGGCGGCCGCGTTCGCCGACCTCGACCTGGCGTCCCATCGGGAGTCGGTGAATGCCTTGCTGATCAAGGCAAGTGAGCTCGTACGCGCCCCAGTCGGCCGGCGGGCGCGCCAGCTGCGGGGCGCCGACCTGATCGGGGCGGACCTGCGCGGCGCCGACCTGCAGGGTGCCAACTTGCGAGGTGCGCTGCTGGTCGGCGCCGACCTCGGAGGTGCTGACCTGCGGCTCGCAGACCTGACCGGCGCTGACCTCAGAAGCGCGCGCATCCTGGGCGCCGACCTCACCGGCAGCCTCTTCCTCACCCAGTCGCAGGTCATCTCGGCGACCGGTGACAGCAGCACCAGGCTCTCCGCAGGGCTGACGGCCCCTGGGCACTGGACTGCAGCGTCCCAGGGGCCGGCGGTCCCAGGAGGGCACTAGCTAGCGGTGACCGTCCCGAAGCCCCACTCGGAGGAGTTGTACGGCGGACCGACCAGGGTGGCGTTGTCCCGGACGTTGACCACACCTGTCTTGAAGACGAGGAAGGTCGGCTTCTGGTACAGCGGCATGACGTATGCGTCGGCTGACAGCAGCTTGTCGGCCTGGTTGACGTCGGCCAGCGCCTTCGCCGGGTCGGTCTCTCCCACGGCCTTGTTGAGCAACGCGTCCATCGTCGGGTTCTTGTACCCGCCGTAGTTGCTGCCCGAGGTGCTCAGCCACAGCTGCTGCGCGCCCTGATAGATCGCGGGCGACCCTTGCCACGCGAACACCACCACGTCGTAGTCCAGGCCGGCAGCGTGGGTCAGGGTGCCGCCCAGGTCGTCGGTCGACTTGACGTTCAGGGTGATCCCGATCTTGGCCACGTCGCGGGCGAACTCGGCGAGCTCGTTCTGCCGGAGCGCGTTGCCGACCGTGTAGCGGGCCGTCAACGGCGGGAAGTTGGTGCCGTCCTTCATCTTCAGCTTGCCACCGCTGATCTTGTAGCCGGCGGCGGTGAGCAGCTTGGTTGCCGCCGCGACGTCACCCGAGCCCAGCCCGGGCGGCGTGTTGTTGACATAGCCCTGCTGCTGGGGGACCAGCATGTGGTTGTCCAGCGTCTTCACGTTCGGGTCGAACTGGGTGATCGTCCGCTTGAACATGTTCTCGCGGCTCAAGGCGGTGAACATCGCGAGTCGGACGGTCTTGTCCTGCAGGGCCTTGTTGTGCAGGTTGAAGTCGAAGTGCTCCCAGATCAGGCCGGCGCCCTCGTGGTAGACGACGCCCTTCTGGCTCTGGACGCTCTTGACCAGGTCCACCTCTGGCTGCGGGTTGATCGCCTGGACCTCGTTGTTCGCCAGCGCCGGCGGCTCAGCTGTGGCGTCGGTGATGATCCTGAACACCAGGGTGTCCAGGTAAGGGCCGTGGGCACCTGCCCAGGTGGGGTTGGGCACCTCGGTCACCGCGGTGGTCTTCTGGAAGCTCTTGATCAGGTACGGGCCGGCCGACCAGGTCGGCACGGTGGTGCTGAAGAACGTGGTCACTGCCGAGAGCTGCGCCTTGGTGCCGGTGCCGTGCGGGCCGCCGCCGTTCTTCGCCGCGATGTGCGCGGGCATGATCGGTCCGAAGAGCGCCCTCCAGTCCGAGTAGGGGGAGCTGAAGACCACCGTCACGGTCCGGCCGTTGTTCGAGCCGGTCAGTGACTTGATCTGGTCGTAACCCGACGTCGACGCCGGGTCGCAGTAGGTCGGCGCGTTGGCCGGAGCATCCGCGGCAGCACCACCACACGCCTTCGTGCTCTGCAGGTTCCAGGTCAGCGTGAAGTCGTCGG
>JAWWOL010000286.1:0-2567 GCA_033851695.1 Frankiales bacterium | reverse complement strand
CCGATCGCGCACTCCCGGAGTCTCACCTGCGACCGATCGCGAGAGGGTGGGCCCGTGGACGAGCTGACTGAGTCGCTGGAGCACTGGCTGGAGGAGTGGTACGCGACCGCTTACCGCACTGCCTGCTTGGTCCTCCGTGACCCGATCGCGGCCGAAGATGCCGTCCAGGAAGCGTTTCTGCGCGTCTGGCGGTTCCGGGACTCGATCCCGGACGGTGACGGCCGCAAGGCGTGGCTCTACCGCGTCGTCGTCAACGCCTGCATGTCCCGCGGCCGGGTCGACGGGCGGATCAGGTCCCGTACGACCGACTTCGAGCTCGGGCCCGAGCCGGCCAGCCCGGCGCCGCAGCCCGACGAGCTCGCGGAGCAGTCCGAGCTCTCGGTGCTGGTCGGACTGGCCCTCGCCGACCTGCCGGAGAACCTGCGGGTGCCGCTGGTGCTCCGGTTCTACGCCGGCCTGTCCGAACGTGAGATCGCCACGGCGATCCAAAGACGTCCCGGCACGGTGAAGTCCCGGCTGCACGCCGGCCGCCGCCGCCTCGCCCTCGACCCCCGGCTCGCCGGCTGGGTGTCGCAGCTTGAAGGAGCAGCCCAGTGACTGATATCGAGCTCAGCGACGAGACGCTCGAAGCGTGGTTCGCCGGGGCCGCCTCGGAGTACGAGGTGCCGGCAGACGGGTTCGACCGGGTGCTCTCCGCGGCGGGTGAGTCGGCGGCCGGGAAGCGGCCGCGATTTCAGCACCCTCGACTGGTGGCGGCCGCCGTCCTGATCATCGTCGCGGCGGGCGGGGCCTCCCTCTGGAGCGGGATGGGCCACCACGGGACAGCCACCACGGCCGCCGCCTCTCCCGCAGGCAGCTCGTCGTCGGCCTCCGACGCCGTACACGGCCTGAACGACCGTTCTCTTGCTGGTACACCTGGCGGCGCCGCAAGCTTTGGTCGGGACGCGGCTGCTGCTCCGCCAGCGGCACCTGCGCCGGTGCCGACCCCAGTCGGTGCCGCCACGCACGGGGCCCCTCAGAGCGGCAAGGTGGCGTCGGCCGACTCGATCCAGGGATCGGACGGCGCGAAGATCGTGCACACCGGTTCGCTCGGGCTGACCGTGGCCAAGGGGCAGGTGTCGTCGGTGCTCACCCGGCTGACCAGCCTGGCGACCGGCGTCGGCGGCTACGTCTCGAGCTCGACCACCGCCGAGTCCGGCACCAGGCCCACCGGGACGGTCGTGCTGCGGGTCCCCGCGGCGGCGTACGACACGGCGCTCGCCCAAGCACGAGCTCTGGGAACCGTCACCTCCACATCCTCGTCGGCCAAGGACGTGACCGGCAGCTACACCGACCTGCAGGCCCGTGAGGGGGCGCTGAAGAAGACCCGCGACCACTACCTCACGCTGCTGGCCAAGGCGACCACGATCGGCGAGACGTTGTCCGTACAGCAGCGGGTCGACGACGCGCAGACCCAGATCGACCAGCTGCAGGGTCAGATCAACGTGCTGGGCGACCAGGCCTCGTACGGGACCCTGTCCGCGACGGTCACCGAGAAGGCGCCGGCCGTCGTGACGACGAAGCCCAAGCCCGTTCATCACCAGAGCGGCATGAGCAAGGCGTGGCACCGGGCTGTCGACGGGTTCGTGACCGGCGTCGAGGCGCTGATCGCCCGGTCGGGGCGGGCGGTGCTGGTGCTGATCGTGCTGGTGCTCGGGCTCGGCGTGCTCCAGGCGGCCTGGAAGGTGGGCCGGCGGCGCCTCGTCTGAGCCTCCGGCAGGCTTGGCCGGATATCATCGCCGCACGATGACCGAGACTGCGACCGCCCCTCAGCCCAGTGACAACGCCGCTCCCGCGCACCGCTACAACGCCGAGCTTGCCGCCCGGATCGAGCAGCACTGGCAGGAGCGCTGGGACCGCGAGGGCACCTTCGAGGCGCCCAACCCGTCCGGCCCGATGGGCGAGCCGGACAAGGTCGCCGGCCGGCCCAAGCTCTACGTCCTCGACATGTTCCCCTATCCGTCGGGATCCGGGCTGCACGTCGGGCACCCGCTCGGCTACATCGCCACCGACGTGTTCGGCCGGTTCAAGCGGATGACCGGGCACAACGTCCTGCACGCGCTCGGCTACGACGCGTTCGGGCTGCCGGCCGAGCAGTACGCCGTGCAGACCGGCACGCACCCGCGGGTCACCACCGAGGCCAACATCGCGAACATGCGCCGCCAGCTGGGACGGCTGGGGCTGGCACATGACAAGCGACGCAGTGTGGCGACCACCGATCTTGAGTTCTACAAGTGGACCCAGTGGATCTTCCTGCAGATCTACAACTCCTGGTACGACGAGGAAATGCAGCGTGCCCGGCCGATCGAGACGCTGGCCGAGGCCTATGCCTCGGGCCAGAGGCCGACGCCGGACGGCCGTCCGTGGGACTCGCTGACGCAGGCTGAGCAGCACGCGCTGATCGACGGCGCGCGGCTCGCGTACATCTCGCAGGCGCCCGTCAACTGGTGCCCCGGACTGGGCACGGTGCTCGCCAACGAGGAGGTCACTGCCGACGGGCGCTCCGAGCGCGGCAACTTCCCCGTGCA
>JAWWOL010000362.1:0-4216 GCA_033851695.1 Frankiales bacterium | reverse complement strand
GACGACCTGGTCGCCTACGGTCGCCACCACCAGATCGGACCGGGGTTGGGGCAGTGCGCCCGCGGTCGCGGCCGTGCCTCCCCTGACCGCCCGCTGGACGACGGCGACCTCGCTGGCGGCCCCCCCGGCGTAGACGACCATGCTGGTGCCGACGACGGCTCCGGCGGTGTCGTGCACGCCGACCGCGAGCCGGCCGTCAGCGGTGACGGCTCCGCCCGGCAGGGCGACGTGCTGAACCTGGGCCGAGGAGTGGTCGCCGTTGAGCAGGCCGCCGAGCAGCTCGATCCCGCCGCCGGGCGCCGCAAGGGCCGCCATCCGCGACAACGGCGACGGAAGCCGCCACGGTGCCAAGGCCACCGAGAGTGCCGCGGCCGGCTTGGTCGCCGTGGGTGCGGGCGCCGGGGCTGAGCTGGCGTGGGCCGGACGGGAGGGGCTCGGCACGGCGCCGCCGGTCGGAGCAGTGCTGGAGGCCCGCGCGGCCGCGGTCGGCGTGGAGATGGCCGCGGACCCGGACGAGCCCGAGCCGGTGCAACCGGCCGCGGATGCGAGGCAGCCGGCTACCAGGACCAGGCGGCCGGCCCAGGTGCTCCGCGTCACCGCAGGATCCCGGTGTGACCGAGGGAGTAGCGCCCCGGCTGCGGCCAGACACACACCCCGTGCGGTCCCACCCCTGTTTTGATTCGGGCGAGCAGCCGCCCGGTCGACGTGTCGATGGCGTAGACCTCACTGTTGTAGCGGCCGGAGAGCCACAGCACGGTGCCCGCAGGGTTGAGGTTGCCCATGTCCGGGCTCGCGTTGCTGGCGATCTGCCAGGTGTCCGCGAGGGTGCCGTTCGACAGGTCGATCAGCCCGACCGAGCCCTCGTCCCTGTTGGTCACGTACATCGTCTTCGCGTCGCGGCTGACGTACAGACCGTGCGCACCCTTGCCGGTCGGCAGCAGGCCGGTCAGCTTCCAGGTGTGCGCGTCGATCCGCCAGACGCCGTTCGCCTTCATGTCGGCGACGTAGAACGTCTTGCCGTCGGGGGAGAGCTTGACGTCCTGCGGCGCGTACCGCGGCGAGCCCAGCCGGATGTAGCCGGTGACCTTGCGGTGGGCCACGTCCACGACCACCATCTCGCCGGCGAACTCGCAGCTGGCCAGGAAGTAGCGCCCGTCCGCGGTGAAGTCACCGTGGTCGACACCCTTGCAGCCGACCTGGAGCGGCTTCTCGAGCGCCATGGTCTGCGGGTTCCGGAAGTCGATCCGGCGCAGCGACTCGGCCATCACCATCGCCGCGCGGCCGTCGGGGGTGAAGTACAGGTTGTACGGGTCGTCGACGTGCACCGTACGGGTGATCGTCGCGGTCTTCGGGTCGATCGCCATGAGGTCGTTGGACTTGTCGTCGGTCACCCACAACGTCTTCAGGTCCCACGACGGCACGACGTGCTGCGGCAGCTTGCCCACCTTGAGGGTCTTGACGACCTTGTAGGTCAACGGGTCGATCACCGAGACCGTGTTGCTGATGCCGTTCGGCACGTACACCCGGTAGAGGGCGCCCCGTACGGCAGGGGACAGCTTGTTCGGAGCGTCCGCAGCGTAGATGTTCCGCGGATCCAGCAGCGGCGGCATCCCGGGCAGGCCCTGGCTTCCGGCCGGTGGGTCGGGCGGGACCGAGCGTTGAGAGGGTGGGCTCGCCGGGCCGGTGCTGGCAGCGGACGCGTCGGGGGAGGCGGGACCGACGGCGGTGGTGGCGCCAGCGGAGGTCGGGGCGGACGCCGTCGGGAGACTGCTGCCGCCGGAGCACCCGGTGACCGACAGGAACCCGGCCACGGCGAGAGCCAGCACCGTTCGCGGGCGCCGCAACATCAGGATCCTCCCAGGGCCGGACGGGGTGCCACGGGTGACGGGCCGCAGGCCGGTCAGGCAACCGAATGGCCGAATGCTATGCCGCGAAGCGCCCGTCACAAGACCGGCCCGGGGCGCCACGGCCGATCCTGCGCGTGGGCGTCCCGGAAAGGCTTATTCCTTGCACATCATGGGTTCATCTGCCCGTCAGGGGCCGACCGAAGCATCAGGCCCCGGGGGCGAGGATCTCGATTCGTACCGTGGCCAGTCCGGAGTTGCCGACAGCCACCGCTGCGGCGTGCGACAAGTCGATGATCCGGTTGCCGACATAGGGCCCGCGGTCGGTGACCATCACGTCGACGGCGACGTTGTTGGCCAGGTTGGTCAC
Organism: Frankiales bacterium; assembly: GCA_033851695.1. Taxonomy (GTDB): domain Bacteria; phylum Actinomycetota; class Actinomycetes; order JAWWOL01; family JAWWOL01; genus JAWWOL01. The sequence continues at coordinate 2,002 of JAWWOL010000362.1, read as the reverse complement.
CCGGATCACCGTGCCCAGCGGCACGCTGAGCATGGCGCAGGTCAACAGCTCCGGGTCGTACGGGGTCCCGCTGGCCGTCGACCGTCCGACGAAGCCGGGGCCGTACCAGGACGAGACGCCGGTGAGGGTCTGGCCGGTCGGGTGGTAGCCGGCCGGGTAGCCCTGGCCCGCGGCCCGCAGGGTGTCGAGCACCGGCTGTTGCCGGGCCAGGGCTGCCCGGCCCGCCGCGGTGAGGGTGGGGCTGATGGCGAGGCTCAGCTGGCTGGACTGGACGTCGAGGCTGGCCTTGGCTGCCTCGAGGGCGGCGAGCCTGGCCGCGGCTGCTGCCCGTGCGGCCTTGTCCCTGGCCACCTTGGCCTGCGCGGCGAGCGCTGCCTGCATCTGCGCGATCAGCGCCCGCGCCGTGTCCTGCGCCGCATAGACCGTGACGGCCCGCGCCACCAGGTCCCGTCGCAGCTGGTCGGAGCTCTTCGTCAGTGCGGAGAGCTTGACCGCCTGGCTGGTCGCCTGGGCGAGGCTGGCGTTGGCATCCGTCGCCTGTGCGGAGCCGACGCTGGTGAGCCCCTGCATCGCGCCGGGGTCGATCACCAGTGACTCGAGGTCGGGCAGCCCCTCCGGCGGCGCGGCCTCGTAGACCTGGACGGCCGTGGCGGCCAGCTGCGCCCTCGCCAGCGCCTGCTGCGCCGCGAGGTCGTCGAGGCTGATCCGCAGTGCGACCGACTCGGCCGCGGTGTGCAGGATCGCGTCAGCTGAGCGCTGGGCCTGGGACGTGGCCGCGTCCAGCTGGTGCTGCAGCGCGGTGAGGGACACCGCGCTGACCGGCTTCGGGACGGGCCTGGGGGTCTTGGGCGGCAGGGCCGCGGTGGCTGTTCCGGCCGTACCGATGGCGAGGCTGAGGCTGAGGCAGATGACGGTACGGGCGCGCCGCGACCGCCTGCTTGCCCTTGCCCACGCTTCGCCCACGCTCATCCGTCGGCGCGCACGGGCACTGCCTTGACCGCAGTGACCGGGGGCATGTGGAGCACCGCAGCCGCTCGCGGCATGATGCGTACCGACAAGTGCACCTCGTCGCGGCAGACTAGCGGCGCGACGACATCCATTCGACCGACCTTCCCGAAGACTTGATCAAGGAGATTCTGATGCGCATCGGTGTCCTCACCGGCGGCGGAGACTGCCCGGGACTCAACGCCGTCATCCGCGCCGTGGTCCGCAAGGGCGTGGGCATCTACGGCCACGAGTTCGTCGGTTTCCGCGACGGGTGGAAGGGCCCGCTCGAGGGCGAGACGATGGTCCTCGGCATCGACCAGGTCCGCGGCATCCTCCCGCGCGGCGGCACGATCCTCGGCTCCAGCCGGACCAACCCGTTCAAGATCGAGAACGGCGTCCAGCGGATCAAGGAGAACCTCGAGAGCCTGGGGATCGACGCCCTCATCGCCATCGGCGGCGAGGACACCCTCGGGGTGGCCAAGAAGCTGCACGACGAGGGCGTCAAGGTCGTCGGCGTGCCCAAGACGATCGACAACGACCTCGGGGCGACGGACTACACGTTCGGCTTCGACACCGCCGTCAACATCTGCATGGAGGCGATCGACCGGCTGCACACGACCGCCGAGAGCCACCACCGGGTGCTCATCGTCGAGGTCATGGGCCGTCACGCCGGCTGGATCGCCCTGCACGCCGGGATGGCCGGCGGGGCCAACGTCGTGCTGCTGCCCGAGCGCCCGTTCGACATCGACGCCGTCTGCGACTACGTCGAGCAGCGCTTCGCCAGCCACTACTCGCCGATCATCGTGGTCTCCGAGGGCGCGGTGCCGGCCGAGGGCACGATGACGCTGGTCTCCGGCGACCTCGACGCGTTCGGCCACGTCCGCCTCGGCGGCATCGGCGACATCCTCGCCAAGGAGATCGAGACCCGTACCGGCAAGGAAGCACGCGCGACCATCCTGGGCCACGTCCAGCGCGGCGGCACCCCCACCGCGTTCGACCGCGTGCTGGCGACCCG
>JAWWOL010000275.1:0-3884 GCA_033851695.1 Frankiales bacterium | reverse complement strand
TTCCGGTGAGCCGCGTCCTGGTAGCCGTACTGGACATGGCCGGTACGACGATCGCTGACGACGGCGTCGTCGAAGCCTCCTTCACCGCGGCGATGAGTGCCGTGGGGCTGGGCCCGGAGACCTCGCGGTTCAGCTCGGCCCACGACTACGTGCTGGCGACGATGGGCCGGTCCAAGATCGAGGTGTTCCGCCACGTGCTGCCGGACGAAACCCTTGCCCAGCAGGCCAACAAGGCCTTCGAGGACGCGTACGAACGCCAGGTCCGTGCAGGTGCAGTGAGCCCGATCAAGGGTGCCGCCGAGGTCATCACCGAGCTGCGGGGACGCGGCATCCGGGTCGCCCTTACGACCGGGTTTGCCCCGCGGACAAGGGATCTCATCCTCCAGTCGGTCGGCTGGGGTGACGTCGCCGACCTGGTCCTCGCGCCGTCGGACGCCGGCCGCGGGCGTCCCTACCCGGACATGAACCTCGTCGCGCTGATGCAGCTGGGCGGGACGTCGGTCCGCGAGCTGCTCGTCGCCGGCGACACCAGCAGCGACATGGCAGCGGCCGCCAACGCCGGCGCCTCGGTCCGGGTCGGCGTGCGCACCGGCGCCGGGACCGACGAGGAGCTGTGGGACAACGGCGCCACGCACGTGATGGACGACATCACGGCACTTCCCGGCCTCCTGCCGTTCACCTGACGGCACCGGCTCTTTGCCGACCTTTTGTGTTTACACACCCAGCCGGACGTCTGCCCTTTGCCGGGGCGTCAGGTCGGCCGACCAGATTGGGTCCGAACGGTTCGGTTGCGTGTGCAACCGGAAACCGCAGGCGCACCCGGCATCAAGGAGTAGACACGTTGAAAGCCGCTAAGAGCAAGGCAGCCGCACTGACCACGGGGCTCATCTCACTCAGCCTGCTGACCGCGGCCTGTGGCAGCAGCTCGACCGGAGCGTCTCCCGCGGCCGCGACGAGCGCCGGCACCAGTGCCGCCGCCGGCTCAGCCTCCGCGAGTGCCGCAGGCGCGGCCACCACGACCGACGCGAGCAAGGCCACCTCCGCCGTGGACCTGGGCGGCATGGACGCGCTGGTCGCCGCGGCCAAGAAGGAGGGCAAGCTCAACGTCATCACGCTGCCCGCCGACTGGGCCAACTACGGCACCATCATCAAGGACTTCCAGACGAAGTACGGCATCAAGATCACCAGCGCCAACCCGGACGGCTCGTCGCAGGACGAGATCAACGGCGTCAAGCAGCTCAAGGGCCAGGACCGCGCGCCGGACGTCCTCGACGTGGGCAACTCCTTCGCGCTCACCGCCGCCTCGGGCGGCCTGCTGGCCCCGTACAAGGTGGCCACCTGGAGCCAGATCCCGGACAACTCCAAGGCGACTGACGGCACCTGGTACGCCGACTACGGCGGCTACGTGTCGATCGGCTACGACTCGTCGAAGATCAAGACCCCGCCGACGTCGTTCAAGGACCTGCTCGGCCCGGACTACAAGAAGGCCGTCGCCCTCAACGGCGACCCGACCAAGGCAGGCGCTGCCTTCGCCGCGGTCTACGCCGCGTCGCTGGCCAACGGCGGCTCCTTCGACAACATCCAGCCGGGCATCGACTACTTCAAGAAGCTCAAGGGCGCCGGCAACTTCGTGCCGGTGACCGGCAGCGCCGCGACCGTGCAGAGCGGTCAGACGCCCGTACTGATCTGGTGGGACTACCTGCAGGCGTCGTCCATCGCGGCCAAGGTGCCGACCTGGAAGGTCGTCATTCCCACCGATGGCCACTACGCGAGCTACTACGACCAGGCCATCAACGCGACGGCGCCGCACCCGGCCGCCGCCCGGCTCTGGGAGGAGTACCTCTACTCGGTCGAAGGCCAGAACCTGTGGCTGCAGGGCAAGGCACGGCCGATCGAGCTGCCGTCGCTGGTCACCGCCGGCACCGCCGACAAGACCGCGCTGGCCGCGCTCCCGGCAGCGCCTGCAGGTGACATCACCTTCCCGTCCCAGGACCAGCTGACCAAGGCCCAGACGCTGCTGTCCCAGCAGTGGGCCAAGGCAGTGGGCTGACGCCCGATGGCGTCGCCCTCCGCGGTACCGGTGGCCCGTGAAGCCACCGACCTGGGCACCCCCGGTTTCTCCGCCGACGAGATCGTCGGCGGAGGAACCGTCCGGGGGTCCCGTACGCGACTTCTCGGCGTGCTCCCGTTCGCGGTCTACACGCTGCTCTTCCTCGGGGTCCCGACCTTCGCCCTGGTGGTGGGCGCTTTCCAGTCACCTTCGGGCGGCGGCTTCACCTGGGACAACCTGCACACGGCCTTCACCGGCGTCTACCGGCACGGCTTCTGGCTGAGCATCAAGCTGTCGGTCATCAGTGCCGTCGTGCCCGCGGTGCTCGGGCTGCTGCTCGCGTACGCCGTGCACACCGCCCCTCGCGGCAACCTGCTGCGCCGGCTGGTGACCACCGCCGCCGGAGTCTTCGCCAACTTCGGCGGCGTGCCCCTGGCCTTCCTGTTCATTGCCACCCTCGGCACCGGCGGCAGCGGGCTGGCCACCAACTGGCTCGCCGACATCGGCATCAACCTCGACAACTACGGGTTCAACCTCTTCGGCTTCTCCGGAGTCGCCGTGGTCTACCTGTACTTCCAGATCCCCTTGATGGTGCTGGTGATCACGCCGGCTCTCGGGGGCCTCAAGCCGGCCTGGCGCGAGGCCGCCGACAACCTTGGAGCGAGCAGCTGGGCCTATTGGCGCTACGTCGGGGGACCCGTACTCCTGCCGTCGTTCCTCGGCGCGACGCTGCTGCTGTTCGGCAGCGCGTTCTCCGCGTACGCCACGGCCGAGGCACTGACCAGCGGCAGCATCCCGCTGACGTCCATCCAGATCGGCTCCTTCCTCAACGGCAACGTCATCGCCGGCCAGGAGAACGTCGGCAAGGCGCTCGGACTCGGGATGGTCATCGTCATCACGATCGTCATGGTGCTCTACACGCTCCTGCAGAAGAGGGCTTCGAAGTGGTTGCGCTGAGCGAGGTCACCGTCCAGGGCAAGCAGCGACGGGCCGGCCGGGGGCGGCCCGCACTGTGGCGTTGGGCGATCCTGCTGGTGGCCGGTGTCTACTTCCTGCTGCCGCTGGTGGCCGCCGCGAAGTTCGCGCTGACCAGCGCCACCAACACGTTCACCTGGGACGCCGTCACCGGGATCACCAAGGTCACCGGCTTTTCCGACGCGTTCACGCTGTCGGTCAAGCTGGCCGTCGTGACCACGGTGATCACGCTGGTGCTGATGGTGCCGACCGCCATCTACGTGCACCTGCGCGCACCGCAGTTGCGCCGGATCCTCGAGGCCGTCACGATCCTGCCGATCGTGATCCCGCCGGTCGTCCTGATCGTCGGTGTCCTGCAGGTCGCCCCGTCGTACCTGAAGAGCACGTCCTACCTGCTCGCCCTCGAGTACGCGGTCCTGGCCATGCCGTTCGCCTACCGCGCACTGGACGCCGGCCTGCGGGCCATTGACCTGCAGACCATCGTCGAGGCATCGCGGTCGCTCGGCGGCGGCTGGCTGTCGACGATGTGGCGGGTCGTCCTGCCCAACCTGCGCACTGCGCTGTTGTCGGCCACCGTGCTCACCGTCGCGCTCGTCCTGGGGGAGTACACGATGGCGAGCCTCGACCAGTACGAGTCCCTGCCGGTGTGGGTCGTCAACTCCGACCAGGACAACGGCAAGGTCTCCGTCGCCGTGTCCCTCATGGCTCTGGTGCTGACCTGGCTGGTGCTCGTCGCCATCTCCTTCCTCGGCCGCCGCTCGAGCAAGACCGCCTCCGGAGGCAACTGATGACCCTGCCCACCACGTCCTCGACCTCGGAGAGCACCGTGCCGAGCCAGCCCGCACGGGTGCACCAGGGG